>WFQZ01000131.1 GCA_015486785.1 Thermoflexales bacterium | reverse complement strand
GGGGGGATGCGAATGGAGGGGGTGAAATGAACAGCTAGGAGTTAGTGCTGGAGATGAAATCATTAGAGCGGCGATTGACGCTCTATGAAGAAAAATACGGCGTGTTGAGCGAGGATTTTTACGCCGCGTTGATGGCCGGCGAATTGGAAAAGTACGATGAATATGACGAGACGCGAGCGGACTTCAGCCGTTGGAAAGGGTTGTACGAGGTGTGGTTAAGACGCAAGCAAGCGTATCACGAATTATTGAAAGCACGAGACTTGGCGCGTATGATGAGATACCAGCCCGCCTATTGAGATGAGCGAAGCACTGAATTGAGCTTCAACCGCCCTAACTTGTCGGAACTGTTGAAGGAAATAGCAGAGATCGGACCAGGCCGCTGAGTTTTGCAGAGCCTCTCAGCGGCCTTTGACCTCGGTGGGGGAATGACCGAGGGTCGCCAGAGTTTCCCCTTTTCGCAAGTGCTATGAGATGCCGTGCTGCACGAGCCAGCGGTGGATTTTCTCCGCCACCAGGTGTTGATTGGGAGCGTACAGCACATCGTGGCCGCTTTGCTCCACGACGACGTAGTCCGCGCCGTAGTAGTCGGCTGATTCGCGCTGGATGCGCTCCGGCAGCAGGGCGTCTGCTTCTGCGGCGATCCACAGCAAGGGCGTGTTGATGTGCGATGGTGGTTGCCAGAAGGGCGGGTTGTGCTGGTAGAGGATCATCGCCGATTCCGGCCCCAGGCGGGCGAAGAGAGCCTCCGGCGTGATCCGGGATTGCGGCCCCAGTAACGCTTGCCCGGCGCGGAATGGGTCTCGCATCATCGGGGTGGCGTCCCACGAGGCCATCATCAGGGGGATGCTCAACGGGTCACGCCGCAAGAGTGGCCGCAGGCCGTCCCGAATCATGCTGTGCGATCCCCACGGGGCGACGAGCACCGCCGCCGGCAGATCGCCCACGTACTTGAGATACCATTGAATCAATGCCCCGCCCATGCTGTGCCCGATGACCACGGGCCGTTGGGAGAATCGCCCCACTTCGTCCCGGAGGAACTTGAGGTAGTAATCCAGCGTGCATAGTTTGATCGGGCGTTGCACCGGCGAGTTCCCGTGACCGGGCAGGCTGTGGGCGTGAACTTCCCAGCCCCACGTCGCCAGCAAGGCTTGCCATGACTCCCAGAACCACGCGCCGTGCCACATCCCGTGTTGCAGCACGATGGGCGTCTCGTAGCGGCGATCTTTGGGGCGGTAGACGATGCGCTCAATGCCGTCTTCCAGCGTGTGCGCCACCGTGTAGGTCTCCGTTTCCCGGCTGCCGAGGAATTGCACCCCGGTGGGCAGCTCCGAGGTCGGCGCGGCCAGCGTTTGCACCGCGTCCGTGTTCAGCAGCTTCCAGAGCGTCCAGGCTTGTTGCCCCAAGACGTATCCGGCGAGTGCGCCTATCCCGATCCCCAATGCCTGTTTCCCTTTCGCCATTTTCCACCTCCTGCTCAAAAGAAATGATGGAGTGATCTTAGCCGGTTTGCGGGATTTTGACAAATCCGACCTTGCGCTGCTTCGGCGGCGGCAAAATCGTGTACAATTGAGGCATGGCGGCGACGCATCCTTTCAGTGATGAGGACTTGGCGCGTTTGAATGAGTCCTTCGAGCAGGCAACGGCAGAAGAGATCCTCCGTTGGGCCTGGGATACGTTTGCACCGGCGGTCGTAGCCAGTTCCTCGTTCCAGACTCAGAGCGTGCCGTTGCTGCATCTCATTTCGCGCGTGTGCCCGGCGATGCCGATCCTGTTCATTGATACCGGATTCCACTTTCCGGAGACGCTGGCCTTTCGGGATGAGCTGCGGGATCGCTATGGCTTGAACATCGTCACCGTCCACCCAGAAATCACCCAAAGCGAGTTGTTCCGCAAGTATGGCGAGGGACTGTATCGCCGCGATCCGGACCTGTGTTGTTACATCAACAAGGTGCGCCCGATGCAGCGGGCTTTGGAGGGGAAACAGGCTTGGATTACCGGGGTGCGGCGCGACCAGACGAAGAATCGGGCGCATCTGCGCACCATTGAGCGGCAGGCGACCGGCGTCCTCAAAGTGCATCCGCTGCTGCGCTGGAGTCGGGAGGATGTCGCTGCCTATCGTGAGCGGTATCACTTGCCGGTGCATCCGCTGTACCATCTGGGCTACTTGAGCGTGGGCTGTGCGCCATGCACTCGCCCGGTGCTGGTGGGGGAGGATGAGCGTGCCGGTCGCTGGGCGGAGAGCGGGAAAACGGAATGTGGTTTGCACCTGGATTGGCATTGACGGTTTTTGATCGGCAGGAGGGGGCTATGGATAAGAAAAGTACGATTTTGGTAACGGGTGGCGCGGGTTACATCGGCTCGCGGCTGATCCGCGATCTGGTGGATGATCCGCGTTTCCCAGAGGCGACCATTCGCATCTATGATAACTTTCACCGGGCCCACTTTTGTGGGTTGATGGACTTGCCGACGCACGGACGCTATGAGTTGGTGGAAGGGGATATTCTGGACCGGCTGAATATGGAGCGTGCTTTGCGGGATGTGGATATGGTGATTCACCTGGCGGCTTTGGTGAGTGCCCCGATGAACTTTGATCATCCCGAATGGACGGAGCAGATCAACCGCTGGGGGACGGCGGCGGTGGTGGATTCGATGTTGGCGATGGGCGTCCGACGGCTGTTATTCGTCAGCTCGGCGAGCGTCTACGGGCCGGGCGGGCCATACGTGGAAAGCGATCCGTGTCATCCCATCAGCCCTTACGCCATCTCCAAACATCGCGCCGAGGACGAGGTGCGGTTGGGCGGCAAACGCGGCTTGCAAGCGACGATCCTGCGCCTGGGGACGGTGTTCGGCGTGGCCCCGGCGATGCGCTTTGATGCGGTTGCCAATCGCCTGGCTTACCAAGCCGGCGTCGGCCATTCGCTGGTGCTCTTGGGAAGCGGCAAGCAAGTCCGCCCGATGATTCACATCCGCGACGCTTCGGAGGTGATCCGCTTCTGCCTCACCACACCCGGCACGGAAGGGGAGACCTTCAACGCGGCGACTTGTCACCCGTCGATGAACGGATTGGCGCAGTTGCTGCAATCGCTGCACCCCGGCACGGAAATCCGCTACACCGACCAGGATATGATCACCGAAATCAGCTATCTGGTGGATTCGGCCAAGCTGGAACGGCTGGGCTTTCGGGCGCAATTCAGCCTGGAAGACGGGATGCGGGAGGTGCTGGCGCGGTGGCAGGGATTTCGTCCGATACCGGACCCGTTTAAGATATTCCGGGAGCAGTGAATGAGTGAGCTTTACGGGGGCATTGAAGCCGGAGGTACAAAATTCGTCTGTGCGGTGGGGCACGGCCCGCACGACTTGCGGGAGGTGCGCTTCCCCACCACCACGCCGCAGGAGACGATAGCCCGCGCGGTGGACTTCTTCCGGGCGTTTCCGACGCTTCGCGCGGTGGGGATCGGCTCCTTCGGGCCGCTTGAGCCGCGCTTGGACGCGCCGACTTACGGCCACATCACAACGACGCCCAAGCCGGGATGGCGCGGGTTTGACTTCGTCGGCGCGATCCGCCGGGGCCTGGGCGTGCCGGTGGCCTTTGATACGGATGTGAACGCGGCGGCTTGGGGCGAGCATCGCTGGGGCGCGGCGCAAGATGTGCGCACGTTTCTCTACCTCACAGTGGGAACGGGCATCGGCGGCGGGGCGGTGATCGCCGGATCGCTGCACCACGGATTGGGCCATCCCGAAATGGGCCATTTGCTCCTCCCTCACGACCGCCAGGCGGACCCTTTCCCCGGAACGTGTCCTTATCACGGCGATTGCTGGGAGGGGCTGGCCTCCGGCCCGGCGATTCAGTCCCGCTGGGCCGCGCCGGCGGATACGTTACCCGCCGATCATCCGGCCTGGGACTTGGAGGCGCGTTATCTGGCCCTGGGGCTGGTGAATCTGATCCTCGCCTACGCCCCGCAGCGGATCATCTTGGGCGGCGGGGTGATGAACCAGGCGCATTTGTATCCGCGCGTGCGCCGCGAGGTGCAGACTTTGCTCCACGGCTACTTGGCGCACGCGGAGCTTACCGCGTCCGATTTCATCGTGCCGCCCGGCCTGGGGGCGCAGGCGGGCGTGCTGGGGGCGTTGGCTCTGGCGATGGAGTCGGACGCGGGGCGTTCTTAGCCCGCCGCGCCGATGGCCTGGGCGATCTTTTGCCCCGCTCGCCCGTCGCCGTAGAGGGCCGGATGTTCCGCCGGGTGGGGGAACTCGCGGACTGCGGCCACGATTTTCTCCGTATCCGCGCCCACCAGCTTGTTCCAGCCCAAGGCGACCGTTTCGGGCCATTCGGTATCTCCCCGCAGCGTGACGCAGGGCCGTCCAAGCCAGTAGGCCTCTTTCTGGATGCCGCCCGAATCGGTCACGATCAGCCGCGCTGATTGTTCCAACTGCACCATGTCCAAATAGCCGACCGGCGCGATCAACCGCACGTTGTCGGCCACGGTGTAATCCAGGCGTTGCAGGACTTTGCGGGTGCGCGGATGCAGCGGCAGGATGATCGGCTCGCCGATGGCCGCAAAGGCGGCGAAGATGTTGCGCAAGCGGGTCTCGTCGTCGGTGTTGGCGGCGCGATGCACGGTTGCGAGCAGGTAGCGGTGCTGTTGGAGCTTGAGCCGCTGCAAGATGGTGGATGCGGTGGCCGCGCGTGTGACGCCGTACAACAAGGCATCGTACATCACGTCTCCCACAAAGTGTACCCCTTGCGTGATGCCCTCGGCGGCGAGATTGTTGACCGCCGTGGGGCTGGGGCATAGCAGCAACTTGGAGATGTGATCGGTGAGCACGCGGTTGATCTCCTCCGGCATCCGGCGGTTGAAGCTGCGCAATCCGGCCTCAACGTGGGCTACCGGGATGTGCAGCTTGACGGCGGCCAAGGCCCCGGCCAAGGTGGAGTTTGTGTCCCCGTAGACCAACACCCAATCGGGTGCTGTCTCCAGCAGCACTTGCTCAATACCGGCCAACATCGCGCCCGTTTGTGCGCCCTGCGCGCCGGACCCGATGCCCAAATTCACGTCGGGCGCGGGGATGCCCAACTCCGAGAAGAACACCTCCGACATATTGGCGTCGTAGTGCTGCCCGGTGTGAACCAAAATCTCACGGTGCGCTTCACGCAGCACGCGGCTCACGACGGCGGCCTTGATAAACTGTGGTCTAGCTCCGACGATGGAAACGATTTTCATTGCTCTTGCTCCTGTGATAGTTGAGTCCCAAGAGCTTACCACAGTTGCCGGAGCGACCAAAGGTCATGCTGACGCCGGGCAAATCGGGATGGAGGAACTCATTGTCAAGCTTAATTCACCGCCAGAGGCGCAAGGGGCACGGAGTTTACTTGCGTTGATTTTCAGGGGGGATTCCCCACGCGGAACACAAAACGTGCGCTGCCACCCGACTCAGGCAAATCCGCTTTGCCTAAAGATCTTCTGGCATGCTCAATCCATCCCGCAAACCGCCGCGATAGCGCGGTCGGATGCGGTAACTTGTTGGACGGTGCACCTTCAAGACGCGCTAGCCGCCCCGCGCTCTTCTGCCCGACTTCGCCCCTTTGGCTCAGACAACAACAACTTTGCACTTAGGTTTAGCTACGGCTCAGCGAAACTAATGCCGGAACCTTATCAAACATCCTGAGACCAATCGGCAATCCGATGATCGTCAAACAAATCAAGTACGCCAACTCCATCCAGATAGCACTCAGCCACCATCCTATCAGTAGGAAGTAAATGGCTCGCAACAGAATGTTGTGCTGCGGAGCCGATGTATTTGCTGTTACCGTTGTAACATTGCCTACCGTGGTGACAGTGATGCCGCTAGACTGCCCCCGCAAAGCAATTACTTGCGGAATCTTATTCATCATCATCACGCCGAGTGGGATGCCCACAACTGTCAGCATCAATGACCATGCCAAGGCAATCCAGATTTGACCAGCCCACCAGCCAATGAACACAAACCACAGAAGCTGAACTAGACATCCAGGGTTCTTCTGAGAACCACTGACAAACACGGTGCTCATATCACATCTCCTTTGAACGTATGATCAGGCAACAATGCCTGTCGGAATGAATATCTGCCGAAAACTGTTGGCTTTTCACCACGATATTCCAGAGGCCCCTATAGACTTACTCTCGCATTCTGCGACACAGGTATCTCTTCCCTATTTCTTACCACCCACATATGCTTAACCTGTCCAACACGAGCGTTAGCCGCTGAGTGGCTTTACCTAATCAATATTACCCGAGAAACTACCGAATCACGAAAATTGCACACGCTTTTCCGCGAGCGAAGCGAGACCAGATGCACGCATAGTTAGCTGCCTACTACCCATCAATGGGATTTTTTTGCGACCATATAGCAACGTATTTGCTGAGTTCATCCAGATTTGGCTTGATAGCCGCGTACCAATGTTTCATCTCGTCCTTTGGTAGACTGGATGCGGCATATATAAAAGATCTTCTTTCCCATTCAGTAAATTGTCCCATAAGCTTCTTTTTCGTTCTTAGCCAACGGTATTG
>WFQZ01000130.1 GCA_015486785.1 Thermoflexales bacterium | reverse complement strand
GGTGGGCAGCGCGGGCACGTTGACGTTGAGCAGCATCCCAGCCGGGGCTTGCTCGGCCATCAGCCGCGCCAGCCGCGCGGCAAACGCCGCCGCCGGACGGAAGTCGGCGGTCAGATCGTGGGAGTTCAGCGAGACGGCCAGTGAGGGCAGTCCGCCAATCGCGCCTTCCATCGCCGCCATCACGGTGCCGGAGTAGGTGATGTCGTAGGCCATGTTCGCCCCGGCGTTGATGCCGGCCACGACGACATCTACCGCCTCCGCCAAGCCCAGCAGCCCCAGCGTGACCGCGTCGGAGGGTGCGCCGGTGGTGGAGAGCGCGGGCATGCCGTTCGCCAGCGTGACCGGATCGGCCCGCAGCGGCTTATGCAGCGTCTTGACGTGCCCGGCGATGCTCCAGTTGTGATCCGGCGCGATCACGGTGACGCGCCCTTGTGCGGCGAGCGATTCGGCCAGGGCCAACAGGCCCGGCGAGGTGATGCCATCATCGTTGGTGAGCAGGAAATGCGGTTGTTTGTTCATTCGTCCCTCCAATGTCGGTCTGATTCACGGCTGCGCGGATGGGCGTGCAAGTAGACTTCTTGCGCGTGCTTCCGGCTGACGTGGGTGTAAATCTGGGTGGCGGTCAATCGTTCGTGCCCCAGCAGCTCTTGAATGGTGCGCAGGTCCGCGCCGCCGTCCAGCAGGTGCGTGGCGAAGGTGTGCCGCAGTACGTGCGGGGTGACGGTTTTTTGGATTCCGGCGGCAATTCCGGCCCGCCGCACCAGCTCATCCACGGAGCGGACGGAGAGCCGCGTGCCAAAACGGTTGAGAAACAGGGCGTCGCCGCTCGCGGGTCGCGCTAACGCCGGACGGCCAAGCTCCAGGTAGCGGCGCAGGGCGTCTATCGCCGGTTGCCCCAGGAGCACCATCCGTTCCTTATCGCCCTTGCCCAGGATGCGGCATTGCGCTCCCGCCAGGTCCAGGTCGCGGAGGTTCATCCCGACCAGCTCGCTCACCCGCACGCCGGAAGCGTACAAGGTCTCAAAGATCGCGCGATCCCGCAGGCCCTTGGGGGAATCGGTGCGGGGGACGGCCAGCCAGCGGCGGACTTCGTCCAAGGTCAGGTAGACGGGGAGCTTGCGCGGCACACGCGGGGCATGCACGCGCCGAAAGAGATTCGCGTTCCACGCTCGCCGACGCACCAGGAAATCCCCGAAGGCGTGCAGCTCAAACACGCGGCGGGCGATGCTGGCGGGCACGTAACTGCACGCCGTCAGTTCCGCCAGGTAATCCCGCACCACGTTCACGCTCAAGGCATCCAGGGTGGTGATCTCGCACTCGGCGCAGTAATCCATAAACTGGCGCAGGTCGGTGCCGTAGTTTTTGATGGTGTACGGCGACGCGCCCCGTCGCTCTAGTTCATCCAGGTAAAGAATCAGCCAGGATTTCATCGTGATAAAAAAACGGCGGCTGTGTGCCGCCGTGCTTAAGCTGCGGCTTGCGCTTTGAGTTTGTCGTAGATGCTGAGGATGTTCGCCACGTGCAATTGGTGGCTGGCAACGCCCAACGGGACTCGCTCCAGGCCGCATGTTTCCAGCGGGATGTCCCAGATTTCCTTGCGGTCGCGCTCGCTGTGCAGCATAGATACCGCTTGCTCATGCACGCATTCCAGGTAGTGGATGTAGCGATCCAGGACTGTTTGCACCTCACCGCGCAGGATAACTTCGCCGTGGCCCTGGATGATGGTTTCGGGGGCCAGCTCTTTGATCTTGTGCAGGGAGGCGATCTCCGTTTCCCAATCGCCATCGGCAATGATGGGAATGGCCATCACCGCGTCCCCGGAGATCAAAACCTGGTCTTCTTCCAGGAACACGCCGATGTTGTCTATTGAGTGCCCCGGCAAGTGCATCAGGCGGAGCGTTTTGTTCCCGGCCACGAAGCGCAGTTCCCCACTGCTGAAGGTGATGGTGGGGTAGCGCAAGGTCACGGCGTTGAACATCGGATCGCTGCGCTGGGCTTCCTCCAGAGAGGCTTCCCCGACCTCTTTCAGCCGTCGGCGGCACAGCTCATGCCCCAGCATATCAAGCGAGGTGGGGAAAGCGTGCATGCCGTACACGTGATCCATGTGGTAGTGAGTGAGAATCAACGAGTGGTACTTTAGGCCGGTGCGGACGGGAAGGAATCGTGCCACCTGTCGCGCTTCCCTGGGGAAGGGAGGAGCATCAATGACGACGATCCCCGCTTTGGTCAAAAGAGCGGTTGAATTCACCAAAGCGTAACGATCACTGGTGAAAATGTAAATTTCCTCAGAGACGCGCTCCCAAAACATGCCACCTCCAATATCTAATTCAAGCTGAGGCCAGCATAACATAGAGCATGGATAAAGTCAAGATAACTAGACATAAAATCGTAGCTCGGACCGGGGCAAGGGGACAAGTATGGCCGCGATGCGTGGCTCTTTGCGCCGCCGAGGCGTTGGGTACAATTCCTGGGGAGGTGGGAGAGGATGAAGCGTGTTTTGCTAGGCACGATGAATCGGGCGAAGCTGGAGTCTGTTTCGGCGGTGCTCACGCCGCTGGGGATCGCGGTGGAGATGCCGCGCGTGCCGCTGGAGGTGGCGGAAGGCGACTCGGTGCAGGAGAACGCCCGGCGCAAGGCGCGAGCGTATGCCAAATTCAGCCGTTTGCCGGTGCTGGCGATTGACAACGCGCTGTATCTGGAGGGGCTGCCCGATGCGGAGCAACCCGGCACGCACGTCCGACGCATCCCCGGAGTGGCGGGGCGGGCAAGCGATGAAGCGATGCTGGCGTATTACCGCGCCTTGCTCCGGCGGTTGGGGGAGCGCGTGCGCGGGTATTGGGTGTTTGCGATCTGCTTGGTGGCGGGAGGGCGCGAGTTTGAGACGTTGACCCGCGTGCCGCGTGAGTTCGTGAGCACGCCCGGCGCGACGCTCTTGCCCGGCTATCCGCTGGAATCGCTCCAGCTAGACCCGCGCAGCGGGATGTACGTCTCCGAGCTGCCGTTGGCAGCGCGGGAGGCTCTTTGGCGGGAGCTTGTGGGTGAGGCGGTTCAATCAGTGGTGGCGCGTGCGCTCCGGTAGGCCGCGCGAAACCGCCGGGTGATCACCGCCCAATCGTATCGTTGGGCGACTTTCGCGCGGCCCAGTGCGCCCATCTGCCTGCGGAGTGCCCGGTCTCGGAGGAGGCGGGTGAGCGCGTTTCCCCAGGCTGGCGCGTCTCCATACGCGGCCAAGAGGCCGTCTTGCTCCTCGGCAATGAGGGAGGAGATCGCGCCGATGCGTGCGCCCACCACCGGCAAGCCCGCCGCCCAGGCTTCCAAGAACACCAAGCCGAAGGACTCGTAGGCCGAGGGGTTGGCCAGGACATCGCAAGCGGCCAGGATGGCGGGTTTCTCCGCCTCGGAGAAGTCGTTGACCCAAGTCACGCGGGATTGCCAGGGGCGGGGCAAGGCCGCGACCTGGCGTTTCAGTTGCGGGGTGTAGTCGGTGCGTGCTCCGGCGATCAGCAAACGGGCGCGAGGGAGTTGCGGCCACACCAGACGCATCGCCGCGAGCAGCAGGTCAATCCGTTTGTGCTCCGCCTGACGCCCCAAGAAAATCACCGCCGGATCGTCCGCCGCCCAACCCCAACGGCGGCGCAGCACGGCGCGAGGCGGCAACGGCTGCCGGAATCGCGCCGCATCCACCCCGCCGCCGATCACGTGGATGCGGTCGGGATCGCCTTGCGGCTCTGCCCGCCGCTGCACGATGTACTCACGCTCAAACTCGCTCAGGGCGATGTAGGCTTGCGCTTGGCGGATGGCGCGGTAGATGTTGCGCCGGTCAAAGCACCAGCTATCCGCCGGATGCAGTGCGCCGATGAGAACAATGGGGGTGCGGGTGCGCCGCGCGGCCCGCAGCGCGACGTGCATGTGCAGCAAGGGGAAGGCCGAGGCGGCGATCACGTCCACCGGCGCGGCAGCGATGGCCCGCGAAAGCCCCGGCACGATAGGCCCGAAGTACCAAGCGCGGAGCCAATCCTCGCCGGGGAGGTGCAGTTTGTGAGCCACGCGGGCCAGATTCAGCCGCAGCGCGGGTAGGTGATTCCACACCGGGAAACGACGCACGGTCACGCCGCCCAAAAGCTGCGCCCCGGCGGGCATCGCCGGTTGACGCGGATCCCAAAAGAGGGAGTTGCGGTACGCCGTGGTGGTGTAAACGGTGACGGCGTCGCCGAAGTCACGCACCAAACGCTCGGAGATGTTCTGGAACAGCCATTGGATGCCGCCCGTGGAGGGCGGGTAGGCGTGGAGCACGTGCAGGATTTTCATCACGCCAGCTCGGCGAGCACTTGCTCCAAGAGCTTGCGCCAACGGGTCAAGACGATCTGCGGTGAAAAGTCGCTCACGCGCTCATACTGCCGGGCGACGACCCGTCCGCGCAGCTCCGGATCGGTGTGGAGTAGGTGCAGCACTTCCGCAAGCACGGGGTAATCTTTTTCCGAGACCAGGACTCCGGCCTCGCCCATCGTTTCGGGGATGGCGGCGGCGGCGTAGGCCAGCACCGGCACGCCAAAGCGCATGCTTTCAACCGGCGGGATGCCAAATCCCTCGTGCTCGCTCATGTAGATGAAGGCGTCGGCGCGGCGGTAGTAGGCGGCCAACTCGGCATCCGAGACGTGCCCGGTGAACGTCACCGAGTCCCCCAGGCCCAGCCAGGCCGCAAATTCTCGCAGCCAGGCGAGGTAAGGCCGCGTGTTCGCGCCGCTGCCCACCAGGAAAAGCCGCGCTCGCGGCTCAAGCTGGCGGTAGTAGAAGAAGACTTTGATCACGTCCTCAAATCGTTTGTTGGGCGCGATGCGACCCACGCTCAGCAGGTTGACGCTCGATTGCAGTTGCGCCAGCACTTGCGGGGAAGGCGTTTGCTGCTGGAGGGTCTCCGGGATGAGGACCGGGACGATGGCCGTGCGTTGGTATCCGGCAGCTCGCAGGTCGTGCTCGTTGAACGCCGAATCAGCCAGCGCGAGGATCGTCCGCTGCCGCAAGGCAGGCAGTTGCGTCAAGCCGTCTTGAGTGGCTTGCACCAAGCGCGGGTTGACGCCCACGAAGAAATGGGGCGGGGTGATGTTGTGGTAGACGAGCAGGATCGGCGTCTCCAGACCGGCCACGTAGTCAATCAGCGGCGAGGCTTGCGTGTAGTGGACGATGAGCAGTTCCCCGGCGGCGGGGCGGTAGCGGCGGAAGTGCTGTACCTCGCGCCAGTGCTGCGCCGGGGCGACCGTCTCGGCGTAGAGGCGTGAGCGATAGCCCCATTTTTGCAGGGCATCACGCAGCAGCCGTGCGCCCTGGGAGATGGAGTTGCCCGGCCCGGCGTTCACCAGCATTTGATGGATGGCTCGGAGGTGCGTCATCGGCGCGGCTCCTGTTGACGTTCCAACCGCGCTACCCGTTCTTGCAACGCAGCTACTTCACGGCGCAGAGCTTGTACCTCCTCCGCCGGAGGTGGCGGGCTGAGGTGCGTGAGCGTGCGCAGCAAGGCGGCATTGAAGCGCGTCTGCCGGGCGGCCAGACGATTGACGTAGTAGACCACCAGCGAATGCGCGGCATGCCGGAGTCGCGCCAGGGGATTCCGCCGGGGCGGGGCGTCGTTCGTCACCCACACCTCGGAATACGCCAGCGCGGCTTGGCGCAGTTCAAAGGCCCACAAGGTGCGCGGTGCGCGCGGCGGGATAGGGACTGCAAATTCGGGGAAGGACGCCGGCCCGCTCAGGTGATGATGTTGCAGGTTCGCGGCTATCCGCTCGGCAAGGGCCGCGCTTTCGGGATACAAGTGGACAATCTCGGCTATGCGTGCGGCTTCATTCATGTGCGCCTCCGGCGGCGTGATAGAGATGCGCGTACTGCTCCAGGAAACCATCTTGAGAAAAAGTCTCGCTCAGCAAGCGGGCGCGTCGGGCGTAGCTTTCGTAGTCGGCCAGGATGGTTTGGAAGGCCGCTTTGAGCGCGGATGCTTGCAGTGAGGTGACGGTGATGCCCGCCGCTGCGTCGCGGATGTCTTGGGCGATGGGCACTTGCGCCCACACGATCACCGGTCGCCCGGCAGCCAGGGCTTCGAGCAGCGAATGGGGGTAGGATTTGATGAGCGACTTCTCGGTCGCCAAGATCACGGCGGCGTGAGCGCGGGAGAGCACCGAGCCGACTTCTACCTGGGTGTTGAGCACCGAAACGCGCTCGCCGAGTTCCGCCGCATGCACCCGTTGTTGCATCTCGCGGTAGAGGAGGCCGCGCCACAGGAAGATCAGGTGCAGCTCCGGCCAGTGCCGGGCCAGTTCCAGCAGCGCGTCGACGCCTTTGGTGCGGAACTGGTCGCGCGTCCAGGGGGCCGACCCCATCAGCAGGGTGGGTGGGAGGCCGGGCGGCGGCGGGGAACTGGAGAAGCGGGTCAGGTCTATGCCGGGGCGCACCACGGCCACGTTGTTGATCCCCCAGCGGCGCAGTTGCTCCCGTTCGGCGGCGGTGGTCACGACGAGGGTGCGCACGATGGCCGCCAGTCGTTGGGCGTGGCGGCGATCCGCCGGACGCACGCCGGCGGACACGGTGTAAATCACCGGCTTGCGGAGCAACGAGAGAATCGCGAAAGGGTAAGGGTCGGGGTTGTAGATGTGATGCACGGTAATGCTCCGCTCCAGCCGCCGCAGGCGCGGCCAATGCCGCAAGCCCCAGAGCAGGCGCGGGATGCGTGTTCCAGGGCGGGTTGTGGGGTAAAGATGGTTCAGCGGGCCGGGGAAGTGCGCCCGCAGCAGTTCCACTTCCTGCACCAGCGCGTCACACGCGGCCCAGGGGGAGGGCGGGATGGTCAGGTGATAGCAGACGCGCACCGTCATCCTCCCAACACGCGCTCGTTTTGCCCGCCGTACCGTCCGCGCAGGCCGTCCCATACGCCCAGGAGCGCGGCGCGGGCGCGGCGGAACTTCCCGTGAAGCGCGGCCAGCGCGGCGATGTACACGCCGTACCCGATCCACAAGGGCAGCCATCGCCAACGTTCCCGGCGGTGGAATTTGCGGGTGAAGCGGAAGCGGTTGCGCAAGATGTAGTAGACGTGCAACCGCTCGCGCATCTCCGAGGAGCGGGCCACGTTGTGGAAGGCCCGCGCGTCCGCCGCGATGGCCGAGTTCCAGCCAGCTTGATGGCCGCGCATGCAGAGATCGGCCACTTCGCCGCTGAAAAAGTAGGCTTCGTCCAGAAAGCCCACCGTTTGCAGTGCGGCGGCGCGGATGAGCAGACACGTCCCCGGCACATAGGCCACCGGGCGCAGAGTTTCGCCCGTGGGAAGGTCGCGGCGGTGCGTGACCAGGTGGCGGGCGATGTCTCGTCCCCCGGCGGAGAGGAGTTGCTCCGGAGATTGCGCGTTCCAGAGCGTCGGGCCGACGAATCCCAGCCGGGGGTGCTGTTCCAAGTGCGTCAGCAGCCGCCGTAAATCGGCCTCGGAGATGGTGGCATCGTTGTTGAGCAACAGGATGTACGCCGCGCCGGCGGCCATAGCGCGGCGCAAAGCCAGGTTGTTCCCGCCGGCGAATCCGAGATTGCGTTCACCGGCCAGGACGTGTACCTGCGGGAAGGCCGCGCGGATGCGGGCGACGCTATCATCTGTTGAGCCGTTATCCACAACCCAAATGCGCGGCGTAAGCTCGCGCCACCGGGTCAGTTGGCGCAGGCAGGACAAGGTGTCGTCCGGCGCGTTCCAGTTGAGGATGATGATGTCCAGCATCGGCGCGGCTATTGGCGCAACACCAGCGGCAGGTAGACGGTGGCTTTCCCCGGGGCCGTGGGGCCTAAGGAGAACTCGTCAAGGTACAGGACGTTGCTTCCGCTGCCTTCCGCTTGCACGGTGATCGTCACTTGCGTGCCGCTCAAGCTGCTCACGTCCAACAACTGGTGCGTCCAGCGGGAGCGGAGATGCAGCGTGGTGGAGATTGTGCCGCTCTGCGCGGACGAGACTTGCAGGTAAGCGGCGGTGATCTGGGGGGCGGTGGTGGCGGCGGGCGATAGTTCGTGCATCCAAGAGAGCGTGCCGTTCTCCGGTACGGTGGTCGTCTGCACCAGCGAGCCGCTTCCGGTGAAGGCCACGCTGTGATCGCCGGTGTGTGAGTAGGAAGCCACTTGCACACTTCCCTCGGCTTGCCAACCGCTCAGATCGCTCTCGAAGTCGCCGTTTTGCACGCTGTCGTTGAGGGGCGGCATGACGAAGGTCACGGTGAGCGGGGCGGTGGTGGATAGCCCGTGCATCGGAGCGGGCGTGCCGAAGTCGCGGTGGGATGCAGCCAGGTCGTACACGCCGGCGGCAGGGTAGTAGATGGTGAATTGTCCGCCGGCGTCGCTGTCGGCGGAAACGCAGGCCCCGGCGGAATCTACCCGCGCTCCCCAAATCGGCTCGCCACGGTTGTTGATGATCAGGCCGCGCAGGCTGTGGGG
>WFQZ01000129.1 GCA_015486785.1 Thermoflexales bacterium | reverse complement strand
GCCTAAGATGATGAGCAATGCGGCCAGCCCCCAGAACCACACGGAGCTTGCTCCTTCGCCGGTGGCCGGGAGCAAGGGGATCGCCGTAGCGGTGGGCGTGAGGGCCGGCGTGGGGAACGGCGTCGGCGTGGCGGGGACGGGCGTCGGCAGGGGCATAGTCGGCTGCGGCGTGGGGGTATTCTGCGGCGGCTGCGGCGCGGTGATGATTGTGATCGGCACGTCGTCCGCGCCGCCTCCTAACTCGTTGCCGTACCAATCGGCGGCATGCGCCACGGCGGCGCGGTTGTGCGCCGCGTCGGTCACGCCCAGGGCGGCGAACACGGTGGTGACGATGATGCGGGCGTGCGGGGAAACATCGCCGCTCCACAGCGTGAGATCGCTCCATGTGAGGACGCCGGTCCCCGTCAGGTCGGGCATCGGGACGGCGTAGCTGAAGCGGAACCACAAAGGATCGTAGTGATCCACCAGCGGGACAACGGTCATCGTTGTGTAGCCGTCGTTGGTGATCGCCAGGGTGAACGACACGGTTTGTCCGGCGACCGCCAAGTTGCCCAGCATCGCCTTATCCACCGGACTGCTGCCGCCCACGGCTTGCGTGTCGCTCAACGCGCTGGTGCCTCCGCCCACCGCGCCGCTCGCGCCTTGGGCATCGTGAACCCAGGCCCGATTGACCACGGCGTCTTGCGGGTGCTCGGCGATGAAGCCCACCACCACCGTGATCCCCTGGCCGGGCATCAGGTCGCCAAAAGCGGTGGTGAGATCGTGCCATTCCAGGTGTCCGGTCGGCGAGTTGACCTCGTCCGGCGCGGGGAGCGCGTCCGCGTAGCCCAACACGCCGGCGTTGAACTCGTCGGAGAGCGGCAGCGTGGTCACGGAGAACGTCGTATCGTTGCGGATGAAGATGGTGAAGGTGAGGTATTCGCCCACATGCACCACGGGGCTGGAGCGACCCAAGGCCTTGTGGACGTAAATCTCGCCGCCTTGGGCCTGCGTGATCGGCGGCGCAAGGAGGGTCAGCAAGGCCAACAAGGCCACGGTGAGCGCAAGCGCAACCCCGATTTGGTGCATGCTGTGGGGACTCATTGCCCGTCCGTCCCTTTCAAGAAAGCATCCATCACCTGCGCCACCTCTCGCGCCGCCGCGATGGCCGGGGAAACGAGATTCGCCCCGTAGACGGCATCGCCGGCAGCGAAAACGTCGGGCAGATTGGTGCGCCCGCTGAGCGGATCGTCCACCTCAATCAGCCCCTTGGTGGTCACGCGGAGGTCGGGCGAGTGCTCGTTGAAGCTCCAATCGGCCCGGTAGCCCAAGGCCAGCACCACTGTTTCGGCCTCCACGATGAAGTTGGAGTCGGGAATCGGGACCGGGCGGCGGCGTCCGCTGGCATCCGGCTCGCCCAACTGCATCTTCTGGTACTCGACGGCCTTCAGCTTGCCGTGCTCGTCCCCGATGAAGCGCACCGGATTGGTGAGCCATTGGAATGTGGCTCCTTCCTCAAGGGCGTACTGATAATCCTGCCGGTGCGCGGGCATTTCGGCCTCGCTGCGCCGATAGTAGCAGGTGACTTCCGTCACGCCCGGCAGACGTACCGCCGTGCGGAGGCAATCTATCGCCGTATCGCCGCCGCCCAGCACGTGGACGCGCGGGCCGGGTGCAAAGTGCGCGGCATCCTGCGGCTGCCGGTCGCAGGTGAACTGTCCGCGAGTGAGGAACTCAGTGGCGCAATAGACGCCTTCCAAGTCGTCGCCTTCGTAGTGCGGCAGCATCACCCTGGACGTGCCGATGCCGATGAACACCGCATCGTACTCCTCGCGCAGTTCCGCCAGCGTCACGTCCTCGCCCACGGTCACGCCAAAGCGGAAGGAGACGCCCAGTTGCTTGAGCCAGCGAGTCTTTTCATCCACCAGCGATTTATCCAGCTTGAAGTTGGGAATGCCGAACTTGAGCAGACCCCCGGCATCCGGGCACTTATCGTAGACCACCACTTGATGCCCGGCACGGGTCAGGGATTCGGCCACGGTCAAGCCCGCCGGCCCGGCCCCAATCACGGCGACGCGCTTGCCGCTCGCCGGAGCGAGTTCCGGCAAGGGGACGCCTTCCGCTTGCCGCTGGGCATCGGCGGCGAAGGCTTCCAGATGCCGCGTATCAATCGGCTTGCCGGCCTTGTTGAGCACACAGGCGGCCTCACACAGGGTTTGCGGGCAAACGCGCCCGCAGATTTCGGGCATAGGGCTGGTTTCCCGGTAGACCTGCGCCGCTTCGACGAACTTCCCGGCCTCGATCAGCCCCAGCGCACGGGGGATGTCGTTGTGCAGCGGGCACGCCGCCTGACAAGGGGCGTTAGGGCAATGCAGGCAGCGGGATGCTTCCAACTGCGCGTCTTCCGCCGTGTAGGGGATGTAGATTTCGCCGAAATCATGCACCCGCTCTTGGGGCGGACGCACTTGCGCATGTACCGGCGGCATTTGCATCCGCGCCTTGCGGTCAATTCTCATTCTCTTGCGTTGTCGTGTACGAGCCATCGTATGATTCCTCCTTCATTAAAGTACACGGCTGCCCGTTGATGGGTCAGCCGTGCTCACAATATAAATTCACGCCGGGCGACGATGCGGGCCGCGCTCTCCCGGCCCTTCGGCCCGACGGCGGCGCACGGGATACTCCTCATCCTCCCAGCCATCATCGGCCATGCCCAGCAGCATATCAAGATGCGCAATCGCATCCCGATCATAGCGGGTGTAGCCGCAATGATCGCATCGCCACACGGCAAAGTTGGCCTTGGTCACCAACATGCCCTCCCAGCCACGGATGTAGGTGCTGCGCACCGGCTTGAGGCGGCCAAAGCCACAACGGGGACAGGGATAGTTCATTCCGGTGCTCCTTGCAAAATATCGCGGGTGCGGCTGGCCCCGATGCGCGTTGCCCCGGCTGAGATCATCGCCAGAGCCTCTTCGTAGCTGTGGATGCCGCCGGCGGCTTTCACGCCCATCTCCGGCCCCACCGTCTGACGCATCAAAGCCACATCGGCGACCGTCGCCCCGCCCTTGGCGAAGCCGGTGGAGGTCTTCACAAAGTCCGCTCCGGCGGCCTGTGCCAAGCGGCACGCGGTGACCTTCTCCTCGTCGGTGAGCAGGGCCGCTTCAATGATGACTTTGAGGTGCGCCCCGTGGGCATGACAAGCTGCCGTGACGGCGGCGATGTCTGATTGCACGCGCGTTGTTTCGCCCGCCTTGAGCAGGCCGATGGGCAGCACCATATCAATCTCCGTTGCCCCTTGGGCAATCGCCAACTCCGTTTCGCACACTTTGATCGCCGTGGGCACGGCCCCCAGCGGGAATCCAACGACCGCACAGACTTGCACATCGCTTCCGGCCAACAGCGGCGCGGCCTGCGGAACGTACAAGGCGTTCACGCACACGGAGGCGCAGTGAAATTCCAGTGCCTCTTGGCACAATTGCTCCACCTGGGCCGGTGTCGCATCCGGCTTGAGCAGCGTATGGTCAATGTAACGAGCCAAAGTCTCACGTTTCATGGTGAACCCTCCAGTTCTGGATAAGTGTAGCGGGAAAAAACCGCCCATTTTTCCGGCGGCCAGTAGCGCAAGACTACTTTCCCGATGATGTTTTCCTTGGGCAGCGGCCCCCAGACATGGGAATCGCTGGAATTGTTGCGGTTATCGCCGAGCACGAAATACTCATCCGCGCCCAACGTCCGCTCGTCCTGATACGTCGGCGGGCCGCTGATGTACGGTTCGTTGATCGCGATGCCGTTGATCCACACCCGCCCGCTGTGCACCGCCACATGCTCACCCGGCAGCCCGATGATCCGTTTGACGTAGGGGATTTCGCTGCGGTGCTGCGGCGGGTCAAAGACGATAATATCCCCGCGCTGCGGATCGTGCAAGCGATACGACACCTTGCTCACCAGCACGAATTGATCCGCGTGCAAGGTCGGCTCCATGCTCACCGATTGCACTTCGTAACGTCCGGTGAGTGCGTTGACGACCAGGAAGATGACGAGGCTCAGGAGCGCGGTTTCGAGCAGCTCCCGCAGTTCGTCCCGCCAGTTGATGGCGTCGCCGCTTTCCGGCGGCGGAGGTTCAATCGGCGGCGTGACGGTCATCCCCTCTCAAAGCCACTCACTGCTCCCCGGCCAGCTCTGGATAGGTGTAGTGCGGCATCGGCCCCCACGATTCCGGTGGCCAATAGCAGAAGATCGCTTTCGCCACCAAGTGGCTGCGCGGCAGCATCCCCCAAGCGTGGGAGTCGCTGGAATGGTTGCGGTTGTCGCCCAACACGAAGTAAGACCCTTCCGGCACGTGCCAGCTATTGCTGTACGCCGGCGGTTCGTTGATGTACGGCTCGTGGATGGCAATGCCGTTGATCCACACGCGCCCGTCGTGTATCTCAATCTCATCGCCGGGCAGCCCGATGATCCGCTTGACGTAGGGCACTTTGCTTTGCTCGGCGGGAGGGTCCAACACCACAATGTCCCCGCGTTCCGGGCTGTGCAGGTGATAAGTCACCTTGCTCGCCAAAATGTACTCTCCATCGTGTAAACTCGGCTCCATGCTCTGGCCGTGTACTTGATACCGTCCGGTCAGGGTATTGATCACCAGGAACATGATCACGGCCAATAACAACGTTTCCAGCGCGTCCTGCACCCACGAGCTGAAGCCGAAAGATTCAGTCATAGAAGGCGATTCTTCTTCCTCCGTATCCTCCGGTATATCTTCCGATGGCACACTATCCACAAACTCTTCTTCCAAGTCCTTACCTCCCACGAAATAGCTCCGTAGACCCGGCAGGTCTGCATTCGTCAACTTAAAAACCAGGGCGATTATAAACTAACCTTCACCATGAGCAACCAATAACGCCGTAGGGGGCGATTTGTTCATCGCCCCCTACGATTGACCTTGGCCCTATCGCCGCCGCCTGCGCGGGATGATCAGCCACAACAGCATGTAGGGCAGAAATCCCGGCAATCCGCCCGGCAGCAACAGGATGATAAACAACAGCCGAAACCAAAACGGGCTGATGCCGTAAAACTCCGCCAGTCCGCCACAGACCCCGGCGACAATGCCATGCTGCCTTCTGAGTTTATGTTCCTCGCTCATCGCGTCCTCCTTCAAGTAAGATTATACCCCTCCATACGTCTCCCGGAACGTTTTGTTTCCCGCGCCTCCCCAACGCGGCGGGAATCATAGTAAAATGGTGGTGTGGGCTGACGATAAGACCGTCCTACGTGGAGGAAAAGTGAAACTTTCAATCATCATTTGTACTTACAACGAAAAAGACACCATCCTGCCGATCCTGGAGCGGGTACACAGTGCCCCCTTGCTCCCCGGCTGGACGCGCGAGGTCATCGTGGTGGATAACGCCTCCACCGACGGCACGCGCGAGTTGTTGCGGCAGACCGCCTATGAAAATACGCTGGTGTTGTTTCAGCCGGTGAACCAGGGCAAAGGTACATCCGTGCGCACGGCGATCCCGCACTGCCAGGGCGAATACGCGATCATCCAGGATGCCGACTTGGAGTACGACCCCCACGAATATCCCTTGTTCCTGGAGCTGGTGGAGCGGGAACATCCCGCCGCGATCTACGGCTCGCGCACGCTGGGCGGACGGGCGATCTACAAGTACGCGGCCAATTACTGGGGCGTGCGCTTCCTCACCTGGATGACGAATCTGCTCTACGGGGCGCGGCTCAGCGACGTGGCCACCGCCGCGAAGATGGTGCGCACCGACGTGCTGCACCGGCTCAAGCTCACCGGCGCGGGGTTCGACCTGGATTTTGAGCTGACCGACAAAATCCTGCGCGCCGGGTACGAAATCAAAGAAGTGCCCATCAGCTATCGCCCGCGCACCGTGGCCGAAGGGAAGAAGATCCGCCCTTGGGATGGGCTGTGGGCCTTGCGGGTGATCCTGCGGGATCGGCTGCTCCCCCGTTCCCAGGTCATCGAGGCCGGCTGATGGTTGTCCTCTATGTGCTTTGTGGTACAGTGCCCTCACTAGGCCGCCCTCGCGCGGCCTAAGTTTATGTCACAGCGCGTCATTCAGGGAGGATTAGAATGAAGATTGTAGTCACCGGCTCGATTGCGTTTGACTATCTGATGAAGTTTCCCGGCGATTTTGTGGAAGCGGTGCAGCCGGACAAGCTGCACAAGATCAGCGTCAGCTTTCTGGTGGACGAGATGCACAAACAGCGCGGCGGATGCGCGGCCAACATCGCCTTCTCGCTGGCGATGCTGGGCGAACGTCCGCTGTTGATGGGCACGGTGGGCGAAGACTTCGGCGAGTACCGCGCCTGGCTGGAATCCCACGGCGTGGACACCTCGGCCACGCGGGTGATCCCCGACGTGTTTACGGCGTCCTTTTTCGCCACCACCGACCGGCATCAAAACCAGATTTCCAGCTTCTACACCGGGGCGATGGCGCACGCCAAGGAGCTTTCGTTCCACGACATGCCTCAGCCGGTGGATGTGGCGATCATCTCGCCCAACGACCCGCAGGCGATGGACAAGTATCCCGCCGAATGCCGCGAGTTGGGCATCCCCTACATCTACGACCCCAGCCAACAAGTGGTGCGCTCAACGCCGGAAGGGCTGCGGCGCGGGCTTGAAGGGGCGGAGATCTTCATCGTCAACGATTACGAGTTTGAGATCTTCAAAAAGCGCACCGGAATGGACGACGAAGCGATCCGCGCCGCCGTCCAACGCGCGGTGATCGTCACGCAGGGCGAACGCGGCGCGCTGATCTGGGAAGCGGATCGCCGCACCGTGCCCGCCGTGCCGCCGCGTCAGATTCTCGACCCCACGGGCGTGGGGGATGCCTTCCGCGCCGGATTGCTCAAAGGGCTGGCGCTGGGGCTGCCGCTGGAAATCTGCGGGCGGATCGGCAGCTTGGCCGCGACGTATGTTTTGGAAACGAAAGGCCCGCAGGCGCACCATTACACGCCGGCGGAGTTCGTAAAACGGTATCGTGAGGTTTTTGGTGAAGACCAATTCACCGCCTCTATCACACAAAAGGAGTAAGCAATGAAATATCACGTGAAAGATTTAGATTTGGCCCCCAGCGGGCGATTGCGAATGGAATGGGCGGAGCGCGAAATGCCCGTCTTGCGCCAGATTCAAGCGCGGTTTGAGCAGGAAAAGCCCCTCAAGGGCGTGCGCGTCTCGGCGTGCTTGCACGTCACCACCGAGACCGGGAACTTGATGCGCACCTTGCAGGCCGGCGGCGCGGACATCGTGTTGGTCGCCAGCAACCCGCTTAGCACCCAAGATGATGTGGCGGCGGCGTTGGTTTCCTACTACGAAATCCCCGTCTACGCGATCAAGGGCGAAGACAAGCAGACCTATTACGAGCACCTCAACGCGGCCTTGGATCATCAGCCGCACATGACGATGGACGACGGGGCCGACCTGGTCAGCACGCTGCACGCCAAGCGGCGCGAGGTGCTGGGCAACGTGATCGGTGGGACGGAGGAGACCACCACCGGCGTGATCCGTCTGCGGGCGATGGCGAAGGAAGGCGCGTTAGAGTATCCGATCATCGCGGTGAACGACGCGCTCACCAAGCACCTGTTTGACAACCGCTACGGGACGGGGCAATCCACGCTGGACGGCATCATCCGCGCCACCAACGTGCTGATCGCGGGCAAAGTATTCGTCGTCGCCGGGTACGGCTGGTGCAGCCGGGGGATCGCGATGCGGGCCAAGGGCATGGGCGCGAACGTGATCGTGACCGAGGTTGATCCGCTCAAGGCTCTGGAGGCGGTGATGGACGGCTTCCGCGTGATGCCGATGGTTGAAGCGGCTGCCGTGGGCGATATTTTCGTCACCTCCACCGGCGACATCAACGTGGTTGACCGCCATCACTTTGAGGTGATGAAGGACGGCGCGATTGTGTGCAACTCCGGGCACTTCAACGTGGAGTTGAACTTGACGGCGTTGGCCGAGTTGGCGGGCGAGCCGCGCGTGGTGCGCCCCTTCGTCAAGCAGTACACCATGCCCGATGGACGGCACATCAACGTGCTGGCCGATGGCCGCTTGGTGAACCTAGGCGCGGCGGAAGGGCATCCCAGCGCGGTGATGGACATGTCCTTCGCCAATCAAGCCCTGAGCGCGGAGTACATGCTCAAGCACGCCGGAGACTTGGAGCACACGGTCTATGCCGTGCCGGAGGACATTGACGCCGACATTGCGCGGCTCAAGCTGCAAGCGATGGGGATTCAAATTGACGTGCTGACGCCCGAACAGCAATCGTACCTCGATTCCTGGCAGCACGGGACGTAAGCTCAACGGCAAACGGCCCAAGAAAAAACGGCGTGGCTTTGAAGCCACGCCGTTTTGGCGTTACTGAGCCGCCGGTGGGGTGGGCGGCTTGCGTCGCAAGAGCTTGATGAGCAGCTTGACGATTCCCCAGAAGAACAGCACGAGGATGCCGCCGACCGGCACGATGTAGATGACGAACCAGATGAAAGCCCCGACCAGCCATTGCATCGTGGAAATCAACGCTTGCAGAGCCTCCTTGGCGATCCCTTGCGGATGCCAACCGGCGATTTGCAGCGGCTTCGCCATCTCGTCAGGCGTCAAGCGCACCGAGATGGTAGCCATCGCCACGGAGCGTTTGAGGTAGCGCATGCGCCCCTTGGTCTGCTCAATCTGCTGCTGGGTCGCGCTCAGCTCCTGGTAGACGGCCAACACTGATTCGGTATCCTCGGCCTGATCCATCAGCTCCTCCAGCCGCTTGGCCTTGGCCTCCAGCGCCTTGAGCCGCGAATCCAAATCCACGTATTCTTGGGTCACGTCCTGGGTGCTGATGCTTTCCTGCGTCACCTCCACCGCCATCCCGCGCAAGTCGGCCATCATCTGGTCAAAGTGCTCCGCCGGAATGCGCAAGGTCAGGTTGATGCGCAACAAGCCGTTTTCGTAAGCGTAGCTGTTGGAATCGCTGAGGTAGCCTTGGTATTGCTCGGCCAGCGCGGTGATCTTCTCCTGGGCGGCGACCGTGTCCTTCACCGTGATGTCCAAATCGGCGTTGTAGACCACCATGCGGTCGGGAATGTCGCCCGTGTCCGCTTCGTCGGCGTAGCTCTGCCGGCTCACCGAATCACTGGGCATCACCGGGGCCGCGCTCGGCTCGCCCATCACCGCACCGCCCGCCGGCGCGCCCTTTTCCATCTCGTAGCTCATTTCGTTGGGGGCGGAACTCTTGCACCCGCCCGCCAGAAACATCAACAACACCAATCCAATGATAAACCACCTGTTACGTTTCATGACGCTCCTCCTGTTTGTGAAGACTGTACCGTAATAACGTCCGCTCGCGGCGATGAGTTCCCTAGCGGCCCAACTCCAGCCGGTCAATGAGCCGCTGCGGCAGGCCCCGCGCCCGCATCCGCTCTTGGATGATCTCCACCGGGTAAGCGACGCGCCGGAAGAGGAACGTTTGGGCATCCGTATCCAAGATGCCGTAACAGGCGCGGGGATCGCCGTTGCGCGGCTGCCCGACGCTGCCGGGGTTGATGATCAGCCGCCGCCCGGCCAGCTCCATCGGCATCTCCCAATCGGGCAACAGCAATCGCGCCTGATGCACCTGGGGCAGCCATTCGAAGGCTACCGGCAGGTGCGTATGTCCGACCAACGCCAATTGAAACTCCTCGGCCCGGAAGTTGGCCTCGGCACTGGCCGTATCCACCAGGTACTCCCACACCGGTTCGCGGGGGCTGCCGTGGCACAAGAGCATATCGCCCAGCCGCACGGTCAAGGGAAGATCGGCCAAGAATCGCTGATTCTCGGCGGTCAGTTCATCGCGCGTCCAGAAGAGCGAGATGCGGGCATCGGTGTTGAAGACGCGGTAATCCGCCCGCCCCAGCACGCCCCAATCGTGATTCCCCACAATGGCCGTGTACTCAAAGTCTTGCAGCCGCTCAATGCACTCATTGGGATTCGGGCCGTAGCCCACGAGATCGCCCAGGGAAAGCACCGCCTCGAATTTGAAGGGTCGGGCATCATTGATAACCGTCTGGAGGGCCAGGAAATTGCTGTGAACATCGGATATGACCAAGTAGCGCATAAGTTCAACTCCTACGAAAGGGATGAGACAACCTCAATGCCGTTAAGCGACATCAGATACAGCGCGATCCCATGGAGCAAGTCGCCGTCGTGCGGGAGGATGCCCAACGTTTGCGCCGTTTCCACGGGCAAATCATACGTCTGCACGCCATCCGCCGGCACGATCACCCGCACGCGGGGCCGGTTGAAGGCGTTGGCCCGCAAGCGCAGCGCCATCGCCGCTTCGTAAATGCACAGGTCGGTACAATCGCCCACGATGATGAAGGTATCCACTTGCGGATGGGCCTCCAGCCACGGGATCAGCCCGGTGCCTAGTGTACTGCTAAGCGAGTTTTTCTCAAAGAGGGTGAAATGTTTGGCAAAGGGACGCGCCAGCAGCTCGGGGACCGTCTCGCTTTCCTCGCTGCCCTTCAGACAGTGGGGCGCGAAGGCGTCAAACTCCGGCGATTCCGCCGTGTGCGCATCCTGGGAAAGCAAGAAGTGCCGCACTCCGTGATCGTACAGGGCATCGAAGAGCGCGACCACGCGCGGGACAATCGCTTGCACGCGCGGACTGGCCAGCGGCCCCACGGTACAGAATCCCCGCACCAGGTCCACGGCGAGCGCCGCCGTGCGTTGCGGCGCAAGCTCGGCCAGCGGACGGCGCGGCAGATGCGTCAACCATTGCTCCAGCCAGGCGAGGAAAGGTGCGCTGCGTCCGGCCAGACTCCGCGCCTGGGCGATCCGCTCACGCGCCAGCGCGAGGATGTCGGCGTGATCAAAGGCCAGCGGCGGCGGGTCGTCCAGTGGCCACCAAGCGACCTCGGCGGCATCGTCTCCGGCGCGAGGGTGCAGCGGGGCTTGCGTCTGCGCCCAGAAGACCACCGACACAGTCCAACCACGGGGGTCGCGTCCGGGCCGTCCAAACGTCGCCAGTTGCTGCAACGGGAGATCGGTCAAGCCGGTCTCCTCCTCCAGCTCGCGGCGCACCGTTTCCTCCGGAGCCTCGCCCTCATCCACGAAGCCGCCGGGCAAAGCCCACAATCCGGCATACGGATCGTGGCGGCGGCGGATCAACAACACCTCCAAGCGGCCATCCTCCGCCGAGCGCAGCAAAAGCGCGTCGGTCGTCAACGCCGGGTGGGGATAAGGATACGTGTACATCATTCATCTTCCTCCGCGATAGATTCCCCGGCCTGTTGCGCCTCGTGCGCCGCGATCAGCGGCTTCACCAAGGTGCGCATAGCGACCAGACTCAGCAACACGAGGTAGCCGGGGGTAACGAACAAGAAAATGGGCACGATAACGCTCAAGATCAGGATCAGCCACGAAACCGCCGCCCAAATCAGGGTGTTGATCGGGTGCAGCAAAGTGAGGTAGAAGCTGTTTCGCAAGGCCATCTTGATGCTTGTCTCTTCCTGCTCCAAGAGAAAGGCCTCCAGGTAGAAGAACGTGCCCAGAAGTGCCATCCCCAGCAACAGCAGGAAACTGTCAATGAGCAGCGAGAGCGTGGCCGAAGTCACGGGGGAAGCGTCGGAGTTGTAAAACCACACGTTGAGCAGCAACAAGCCGATCCCGCCGACTTCGAGCAGCACCGTCAACCAGGTTTTGCCTCCGTACAACTTAGCCCCTTGCCAATAATCGCGCCAGGAGATACCGCGTCCGCGAACAACCCGCTGCGCCACGTGCCACAAACCGGCCAGCGCGAAGGGGCCGGGGATGATCAACACCCAGCTAAAAACAGTCACCCCGCTCATCAGCAGCAAGGGGAATAATTCCTCGTAGTAAAGTTTCAATGGCCGCCACAGCACCTTAAACAGAGTCATTCGTGCCCCCTTCACAGTTTCACGCGGCTGCGATCTCCTCCCACACCAGCCGCTCAAAGCCCAACGAGACCAGCGCAAAGGTGCGCAAGCGCAGCTTCTCCCCGTACTTCTCCGCCAGCACCCCTTGATACTTCTTCAGTTGCTCCCGCGCCTCCGCCAGCTTCTCTTGCACCTGCGGCAACTCCCTCAACTCCGCACGGCTCATCTGCCGCACTTCCTCCCCGCTCTTCCCCAGCTCCGCCAGCTTCAGGTACTTGAACTCCAACAGGATGTCCAGAATCTCAAACCGCCTCATATCCGGCCTGATGATCATCGTCAAGTCCGCGTACCCCCGCTTCAACTCCGGCTCCGAGTCCATCACGTACAAGATGTCGTTGAACAGAAACGCCAGGAACGCCGTCTTCACCGTCAACTCGTTGGCTTGGTAGTAGTCGCGGTTGCTGAACACCGGGAAGATGTACCGCTCCATAAACTCGCACAGCGGTTCGGGATTCCCGTCCACGTACAACGTCCGCCCCGCCTGCTGCCCCACCTCGTGGATGCCCCGCTCCGGCAACAGCAGTTCCCGTATCTGCTCCGCGTACAGCCCCCGAATCACCAGGTTCGGGATGCCCAGCATCAGCTCGCCGGTCAACGCTTCCCCCTCCAGCGTCAGGATGCCCAGGTAGTACAGCAGCGAGGCGATGGCCGTCGTGTCTTCCCCCAGCCGCAGCATGTCCCGCACGCCAAAACGGTTCGACAGCTCCGGTATCAGGATGTCTTTCCCCTCCAACGCCTTCACCACCAACGGCTTCCCGTGCGGCAGATGCGCGATGTACGACAGCTTCCCCCGATCCATCGCCAAGTTCGAGTCCAGCAGCCGCCGAGGCGGACGGCACTCCTCTTGATAGTTATCCAAGAAATAGAACACCAACGTAGGATTGTACATCCGCTCTTCCTGCGGGTGGAAACGGTAGCCGTTGTAGAAAGTGCGCATCGTCTCCATCAAAACCTCGGTGCGCTCCTCCGGCTGACCGCACTCGGCCACCACCTGCTGCGTTATCGTGCGCACTTCCTCCTCCGTGAAGCCGCACATCGCGCTGAAATCTCGCCGCGAGTACAAATCCTCGGCGATGTTGAAGCTGCTGGTGATGTCGCTCATCGCCACCGGCGAGACCCCGGTGATGAACACCCGATCCAGCCCCAGCCCGCCGGTGCCGTCCTTCACCACCTTGAACAAGGTGCGCATCAGTCCTTCCCCGCGCACCAACGCCTCGTACCGCCGCACATCGTCGGTCAATGCCGCGTGGGCGAAGTTGTCGTACTCGTCAATCAGCAGGTACATCCGGTAAGGACTCAACTTCGTCGCCACCAGCGCGGATTGGAACGAAGCCAGCGCGTCTTCCTTCATCGTGATCTCGTGCTCCAGCAATCCCCGGTACGCCGTGGCAAAGTCTGCGACGCAGTTGTTGATGTGATCGTACAGCGACCGCCGAATCTCCGGCACGCTGCCGTTGGGATCAACCGAGGAGAAGTTCCAGCGCATCACCAGGTAGGTGTTATGCCGGGGCGTGGGATGCTGCCCAATCGCCAGATGCCCGAACAGCGACTCAAACTCCTCCGCCTTCGCCACATCGTAGTAATTCTCCAGCGTGGAAAGCCACAGCGACTTGCCGAAGCGGCGCGGACGCAGGAAGAGCAGCACGCTCCCCACCTTCTCAACCTGCCGTATGAGATCGGTGCGGTCTACGTAGAAAAATCCCTCTTTCGTGATTTTGTAGAAATCGCTGATGCCATACGGAAACTCCATCTCACACCTCCGGTTATATTGTACCTTACCTGGGCTGAGTTTGCCAGCATCCCGCCCCGTTACGGCGGCGGGAGCGACACGCCAACTTGAACCTCCGGCGTGCGTACCTCGTCCCCTTCCGCAGTGCGGGCGATGGCGGCGAAATGGTGCGTGCCGGGCGTGAGCGTCCACCAGGCACGGTACGGCGGCGCAGTGAGCTGCGCCAGCGGCGAGCGATCAACCAGCAAGGTAAGCTGCGCCACCTTCATCCCCGGCGGGACTTCGGCCTCCACCACGATCCGCTGCGCCGCACGGGGGAGCGTGGGATCAATCCGATAGCTCGCGCCCTGATCCGGGTGGCTGATGCGAAACCGCGCCTCCGGCAGAGCCGCGCCCGGCGCGGGCAGCGCGACCTCCGCCGTGCGCGTGGGCTGCGTCCCGGCGATGAACAACTCATCCACCTGATGCGTGCAGGACGGCCCCGGCAACAAGCCCGTATCCGCGCACACTCGCTCCCGCACCAGCCCGGCGGGACGGGGAAACTGCTGAACGGGCGTCCCCTTGAGCGCGGCGACCATAAAATCGTGCCACAACGGCGCGGCCCCGCTGACGCCCGTGACATCGCGCATCACCTCGTTGTCGGCGTTCCCCGCCCACACGCCGACGACCAACGCCGGTGTGTATCCCACCGTCCAGTTATCGCGGAAATTAGTCGTGGTGCCGGTCTTGACCGCCGCCGGACGGCCAATGTTGAGCACGCTGCCTTCCCCAAAAGTGGGAATGCGGGCCAGATCATCGCTCAAAATGTCGGTGATCAGGTAAGCCACCCGTGGATCGAGCACCTGTGCCCCTACGCCCTCCGGAGCAGCCCACACCTCGCGCCCGGACGCATCCCGCACCTGTCGCACCACCACCGGCGTGACCTTTCGCCCGCCGTTGGCGAACGCCCCGTAAGCCGCCGTCAACTCCAGCAAACGCACCTCGCCGCCCCCCAGCGTGACCGCCAGCCCCAAACGGTCGGGATCGTCAAACGTCGTGATGCCCATTCGGCGGGCCAGGGACGTCATCGTCTCCACGCCGATAGCGTCGAGCACCTTCACGGCGATCACGTTATAAGAGGAAGCCAACGCCTCCCGCAAGCTCACCGGGCCGCGAAACCGCAAATCGTAGTTCAGCGGAACGTAAGGCTTCCCTTCGCGGGTGAGGAACGAAGTCCGCTCATCCACCAGCACCGAGGCCGGGGTGAACTTGCCACCAGCGAACGCCGCCGCGTAAGTCAGCGGCTTGATCGCCGAACCGGGCTGGCGCAGCGCAGTCGCCCCGTTGACCGCGCCGCTGATGCGGGCGGAAAAGTAATCGGGACTGCCCACCATCGCCAACACCTCACCGTGGCGCGGGTCAATGGCCACCAAGGCCGCGTTGCGCACATTGTGCCCCTGCGGCGGACAATCCGGCGCGTGGTTACAATCCGCCAGCCGCGCCAAGTGCTCGCGCATCAAGGCCAACGCGGCCTCGTTCAAGTCCAAGTCCAACGTGGTGGTGATCGTCAATCCTCCGGCCTCCAGCGTCTCGCGCCCCAACGTCTGCTCCAGGAAGCCCCGCACGTACATCACGAAGTGCGGCGCGTGGATGGGAAACGGCGCAGCCGCAAAGTACAACGGCTCCTCCTGCGCCCTCCGCGCCTCGGCAGCGGTGATCGTCCCCTGTTTCACCATCAGCCCCAAGACCACCGCCTGCCGTGTCCGCGCCTTCGGCAGATGCTCCAACGGATTGTAAGCCACCGGAGCTTGCGGCAATCCGGCCAACATCGCGCACTCGGCCAAGTCCAAGTCGCGCACGTGCTTGCCGAAGTAAGCCTGCGCCGCCGCCTCCACCCCGTAAGCCAAGTTGCCGTAGTACGTCTCGTTGAGGTAGAACGCGAGAATCTCATCCTTGGAATACCGCTGCGTCAAACGCACCGCCAAGTACAACTCCCGCAGCTTGCGCCGCAGCGAGACCTCGGTTCGTTCCTCCGGCGGCAGCAAGACATTGCGCACCAACTGTTGCGTGATCGTACTGCCGCCGGAAAGCACCTCCCCGCCGCGCAGGTCAATCCACAGAGCACGCAGGATCGCCCGCGCATCCCAGCCGGAATTTTCGTAGAAACTGGCGTCCTCCGTAGCGATGGTGGCCTGGCGCAAGGCCACGGGCACCTCGCGCAGCGGCACCGGCGTGTGACTGCCGCCCTCAGGCGGAGGCATCTCAAAGAGCAGCCGCCCGTAGCGATCCACGATCTTGCTGCTGGGAGCGGAAGCCCGCGCCGTCAACGTCTCCGGCGTCGGCAGATCGGCGAAGAGCCAATAGGCCGCCCCTCCGCCCGCCAGCAACACCGCCGCCACGCCCCACAGAAAAATACGCCGCACTTTCATCGCTCACTCCTCCGATGTCGGATGAGGCGCGGAAACCCGCCCCGCTCTATTCTACCCTCGTTTTCGCGCGGCTTGCTCTTCCTCCGTGCCTCTTGCGATGCCCCCGGAATCGGCGGCTGGAACTCGCAAGCCCTTTGAGCCGGTTCCATCCGGCTCGTAGCTCGTAGGTGCGACGCACTTCCGAAGTGCGTCGCACCTGTGCTTCTGTCTTCCTTCACGTTCTGCAACGGCGGATTGACGTTGAGCTGTCTTCCCTCCGCCCCCCGCGCCTCTTGCGTTGAGCCATTGCCCGG
>WFQZ01000128.1 GCA_015486785.1 Thermoflexales bacterium | reverse complement strand
TTCGCCCAGGGCTTTTTGCTCGAACCTCCTGGCTTTCGCCAATAATTTCTCTTCGCTGTGTCCAAATTTCATCTTTCGTATCCTATGACGTTGATTCTGTGATGGAGATACGTGCGTGCCTCGCCGCCGGGGCTTAACCTTCGTCCGGCTCCACGTGGATGTAGGCGCGATCCACTTCCGGCAGGGCTGTGACTTGCGTCTGCACCTCGTCGGCTAGGGCGTGCGCCTGGCGCAAGGAAATCTCCCCGTCCACGTTGATGTGCATATCCACCACCAAGCGCGGCCCGGCGTACTCGGCGATCACTTGATGCACGCGCCGCACGCCCTCCACCGCCGAGGCCAGCTCAACGATTTGCTGCCGCAGCTCCAGTGGCGCGCCGCCGCCGGTCAAGTAGTTGATGTTCTCCTTAGCTATGTCAAACGCGGCGTACAAGATGCCCAGGGCGATGAGAAACCCGACAATGGGATCAATCAGCGGATGCCAGTAAGCCGCGCCCAGCGTGCCGCCGATGGCCGCCCCGGAGGTAAACACGTCGCTCAGATCATCCAGCGCGGTGGCCCGTAGGGCCGGGCTGTGCAGACGGCGCGAGAATCGCAGGAGCAGCCAGTACATCCCCACCTTGATGAGGATGCTGCCGCTCAGCACCGCTGTGGGCAATCCCGCCTCCAACGCCTGACCGCCCTGCAAGTATCGCTCCAAAGCTGTCTTGGCGGCCATCGCCCCTGCGCTGCCCATCGCTAAGGCCACCAGCAATCCCACCAGCGGCTCGAAACGACTGTGCCCCTGGGGATGGGAGCAATCTGGCGGGCGGCGGGACAGGCGCATCCCCAGCACCAGCACGACCGAGTACAGCACATCGGATACGGAGTTGGCCGCATCGGCATACAGGGAAGTTCCGCCGGAAAAGTAGGCCGCCAGCGATTTGCCGCTGGCCAGCACCAGATTCCCCACCAGCGTGATCGTCAACGCGCGGTTGAAGAGAGCCTGCTGTCCGGCATCAGGCTGGGATTCTCGTATCCATTGCATAGGCACCTCCAGAAATAAAGCCAGGGGTAGACGAGTGTTCGCCTACCCCTGGAGCGTGTCAAAAGCGGTTATTTGCGCTGCTTGGGGAAACGGCTCAGCACCTCAATGGGGATGGGCAATTGGGTGCGGTTGCCCATCTTGAGCTGATCCACCGGCTTGACGGCCTTGCGCGGCGTCAGCAGGACGTACAAGCGCGTTCCTTCCTTTTGATAGCGGTTGTCCACGTAGGCCAGGCCCAAAAGATACCCTTCTGTGTCAATCGCGCAACTGGTGACAATGCCGACCACCTTGCCGCGCTCATCCACCACCCGGTCGCCGTGGTCGGGGCGTCGTTGCCCCTTCTCCGGAACGCGGAAGCGCAACACCGTCGCCTTGCGCTTGGCCTCGCGCTTCAGATAGGCCTCTCGCCCCACGAAGAAGGGCTTGTACAGTTTGATGTAGGAGCCGAAACCGGCGTCGCTCATCGTCAAGTTGAGATCGCCTTCCATCTCGTGCCCGTAGAGCGGCAATCCGGCTTCCATACGCAGACTATCCCGCGCCGCCAGACCGCACGGCTTGACGCCCATCGGCGCACCGGTTTCCAACAGCGCGTTCCAGAAGTCAACCAACCGCTCCGGGTGGACGAACAACTCGTAGGCGATCCGCTCGCCGGTGTACCCGGTGCGGCTGACGATAATGTCGAATCCGCCCAGCGTGACGCGCGTGATGCCGGCCCACGGCAGCGAGCGCACCTTGCGCAGCGCGGCCTCGTCGCCGCCCAACGCCAACAGGATGTCGCGGGAACGCGGCCCTTGCAAGGCCAACTCGGCCCGCATATCCTCGCCGGCGGAAGCGTCGCGCAGGTCACGCAGCACCACCCCGTCCCCTTGCCACTTGGCCCAAGGCCGCTGCGGATCAATCTGCACCTCGCCCTTGAGCACGGCGTTGACCCAAGCCCAATCCTTGTCGTTGTTCGAGGCGTTGACCACCACCAAGTAATGCTCCTCGGCCATACGGTAGACCAGCAAGTCGTCCAGCGGAATGCCGTCCACGGCGAAGAAGGCCGAGTACTGCGATTGTCCCACCTTGAGCGCGTGGACATCGTTGACCATCACCAAGTTCAGGAACGAAGCGGCCTCCGGCCCGCGCACGTCCCAACAGCCCATGTGGCTCACGTCGAACAGCCCGGCAGCTTCGCGCACCGCGCGGTGCTCCTCCGAGTTGGATGTGTACCAGACGGGCATATCCCAGCCGCCGAAGGGCACCATCTTCGCGCCCATCGCCCGATGGGTGGCGTTGAGGTAAGTCTTGCGCAGCGGCGCGTCTTCCAGCTCGTGCCACTCAAACTTGGGCCGCGCGTCTCCTTCCTCCTGGAGCGAGCGCACGCCGATAAAGTACGGCTTGGTGAACGGCGCGGCCTCGATTTCCAGAGCCACTTGAGGCGTGGGAGCTTCGCCTTGATCCCGCACGGCCTTGAGGAAGGGCATCCGCCCGTAGACATCGTCGGTGGCCACATAGCCATCCACCAACTCGCGCAGCCAGGTCATCACACGCGGCGCGTTTTCGGTGGGCACGTCTAACGTGTAATGGGTCGCATCCACGCGCGTAAGCAATCCCGCCGCCATCACCTCGCCGTTGGTCTCCAACAGCGTGATGGGCCGCGCCTCGCCATCCGCCATATCCGCCGTCGCCGATGGCGTCAGCCAATCCACAAACGGCTTGACCCGCGCCCCTTCCAGCTCCAGCCGCTCATACGCGCCCTTGCCCGCCGGTTGATCGTTGATGAAGTAGAAATGCGGATAACCGGTCGTGCGCTCAACCTCGTTGTAGTGATTGGCTTTCTCGGCGATCTCCGCGATTTCCAGCTTCACCTGCTCCAAAGTGTCAAAGTCCACGCGGGTGCGATAGTCGCGCTTGCGGCCTTTGATGAGCACATACGGCTGCGTGGCCTTCAGCAGCTTGGCGATGGAGGCCGCCAGCTTTTCCATATCGGCCTCTTTCAAACCCCGCTCGGTGATCCAGGGGGTGCCAAAGCGCACGCCCGACGGATACGCTGCCGTGTGATCGCCGGGGATCGTGTTGCGGTTGGCCACGATTCCCACCAGGTCCAGAATCCGGGCCGCCGGATCGCCCATCAACGGCGTGCCATCCGGCCCGCTGATGCCCTTGCAGTCAATGAGCAGCATGTGGCAATCGGTGCCGCCGTAGGCCACGCGGATACCTTCCCGTTCCAGGGCCGCGGCCAACGCCCGCGCGTTCGCCACCGTTTGATCTTGAATCTGCTTGAACCGCTCGGTGCGGGCCAGCTTCATCGCCACCGCCAGCCCGGCGATGCTGGCCATGTGCGGCCCGCCCTGCAAGCCGGGGAACACCGCCCGATCCAGCTTGCGGTACAAATCCCGCCGATGGGTGATGATCACCGCGCCGCGCGGGCCTTCCAAGGACTTGTGGGTGGTGAAGCTCACCACGTCGGCGATGCCCACCGGGCTGGGGATCGTGCCGGCGGCCACCAATCCAGCGATGTGGGCGATGTCGGCCAGGAGATACGCGCCCACTTCGTCGGCAATCTCGCGGAACTTGTGCCAGTCAATCGCCAGCGGATAGGACGTGTAGCCGGCGATGATCAACCTGGGATGATGCTCCAAGGCCAGCGCACGGATGGCGTCGTAGTCCAATTGCTCTGTTTCCGGGTGGACGCCGTAATGCACCACGTTGTAGGTCTTGCCGGAATAGGCGACCTTGCTCCCGTGGCTCAAGTGCCCGCCGACGTACAGCGACATGCTCAACATCGTATCGCCGGGCTTGAGCAGCGCGTATTGCACGGCGGTATTCGCCGGTGCCCCGGAAAGAGCCTGCACATTGACGTACAGTTGGTTGGCCTGCAAGCCGTTGTTGGCGAAAGTCTCCGCCGTGCGCCGCCGCGCCAAGGATTCGAGCACATCCGCGTACTCCACGCCCTTGTAGTAGCGCGGATCGCTGTAACGGCGGTAGTGCCCCAACATTTCCTCGTAGTCCAAAATCTGCGCTTCGCTCATTTTGCGGGTGCGCTCATCGGGATACCCCTCGGCGTAGATGTGCGAGAAGACCGAAGAAACGGCCTCGTGTACCGCCCGTGGTGCGATGGACTCAGAAGGAACCATCACCAGCTTGCGCTCCTGACGTTCGGCCTCGTGGACGATCAGCTCGGTCATCTCCGGGTCTAGCTCGGCCAACGGTTTACGAAATTGCAAATCGGTCATAGAAACACCTCCTCTGGAAATAGAATCGAATTAAACCCAGTGCCCCGTCAACGCGGCGTTCACACAGCGGGAAAGGTCTCCCAAGTGCGTCGCAACGCCAGCGAGATTCTGCAAATAAAAAGCTCCCTTGGCGGATACGGTGGCTACCGTATCAAAGCCCAGGGAGCGCAGCGGCGCGATGGCCATACAGGCATCGGCGAAGATCCGCCCACCGGCGGCCTCGAGGGTCGCTGCCGCGCCTTGCTCCTCGGCCCACGCCTTGACCGGCCTGGCGCAGGTGATCCACAGCGGCACGCGCAAAGTCTTCCCGCGCACCGCGTCTGCGACCCTGGCGATCTCGTCGGGGGCCGCGTGTGGACAGCCGATCCACACCAGGTCGATTTGCTTGCGCTCGGAGGAAAATCGGGCGTAGCCGGGCGTGATATCCGAGATGGTGATGGACTCATAAGCCTCGGCCAGCACCGGCCCGGCGCATGCTTCGGGCGTCACATCGGCCACGTGGTAGAGCGCGACCGCGCCGGTGGCGGCCAGAGCCGCGCCCAGAGCCTTGAGCTTGGCTTCCCACAACGGCTCTCCGCGTGTCAGCGGCAGCCCTTCAAAGTAGGGCACACGCTTGCCGCTGCGCTTTCCCACGATAGCCCCCAATGCACTGTAATCCGCCGGCCCGCGCAGTTGAGCCGTCACCCGCACCCGCAGCGTGGCCCGACGAGCCTCGTCGCGGTGCATGCCGTAATCCGCCGTCCGCCCGGTGAGCGCGGCGGCAATCGCGCCGGGGCCGCCCTCGCGGTTGGTGCGTGCCCCTAACACGCTGTTGGCATACGATACCGCCGACGATTCCGCCCAAGCGACGTGCTCGCCCAGGGACGGCGTCACTCCGATCAGGTACGGCGTGCAGGTGGGCTGCGGATCACCTTCGCCCACGCCCATCCGGCGGAAAATCTCAATCACCGCTTGTTGGCGGGCGGCGAAATGCGGGTCGAACCCTTGCGCCTGCCATGCGTGTAAATCCAAGGCTGCCGGGTTGAGCATCGTGGGGACGCGCACTCGTGCGCCTTCGGCCAACCACTGCTGCAAAAACTCCAATCCGGCCTCGCCCAGGTTGCGGTAAGAGACGCCGGAGATTTGCACGCTCTGCACCGGCAGCAAACGATCCGCGCCGTAAATCTGCCCTAGCGCGACGATGATCTCCATCGCGCGGCGCAGCGCGGGGCCGGATTCTCCGGCCAGCCAGGCTCGTTCCTGCTCCGTCAGATGCATGCTTGCTCTCCGTCGGTGGCCGCGATAGATTGCCACGCGGCCCAAACTTGTGCCCGCGTTTCGGCGAGCGTGCCGTTGGTGGTGATCACCACGTCGGCTTGGGCGAGCTTCTCGCTCTGCGGCGGCTGCGCGAGGATGCGCTGCCGGGCGGCGGCGTAACTCAGGCCGCGCAAGGTCATCAGCCGTTGCAATTGCTGCTGCTCATCGCAGGTCGTTACCCAGATTGCGTCACACATTGCCCCTTGCCCGCTTTCCAAAAGTTTGATCGCTTCAATCACGATCACTTGTTTGTCGCTCGCGGCGATCTGCCGCTCTGTTTCGGCCAGCACCGCCGGATGAACTAACGATTCCAGCTTTGCCAGGGCGGTCGGTTCAGCGAAGACGATAGCACCAAGTGCCCGACGGTCAATTGTGCCATCTGCGTGGAGGATGTCCCGCCCGAATGCGGCGATCACCGGTTCGTAGGCCGCGCCGCCGGGGGCCATCACCTCGTGCGCCAGGCGATCCGCGTCGATGTGCTCTGCGCCCCACTCCGCCAGCATCTGCCCTACGGCTGATTTTCCGGTGGCAATGTTGCCGGTTAGCCCGATGAGATACATACTTTCCCCCTGCGCTGACTATAGCATTTTCTTCTATCGCGCAAAGGGCAATTCTAACTTGCGCCACGCTCGCCGGGGCCGCCCCTTACGCCTCACTATGCTATAATCCCCTCACTTAGATGAAGGATGAAGAAATGACGCTACAAGAATTGACCGACACGATGAATCGTTTTGTTTCTGATATGGGTTGGTATCGCGCCGACTCGGAATTTCAGCAGACGCCGCGCAATATCGCCATCTCGCTGAGCTTGGAGGCGGCGGAGGTGCTGGAGCACTTTCAATGGAAAGAGGTGGCCGATCCTGAGGCCTTGGCCGAGGAGTTAGCGGATGTGGCGTTGTATTTGCTGCAACTGGCCTATCTCACCGGCATTGATCTGGAGCAAGCGATTCACGATAAATTGGCGGTGAACTACCGGCGATTCGGCCCGCCCCAAGCGTGAGCTGCGATGCGTCTGCTGGCCGTCAGTGACAAATCCGCGCCGTCCCTGCTGGCGATGCACCGGCCCCCGTCGGTGGATCTCCTGCTGGGCTGCGGCGACTTGTCATACTCGTACATGGAGTACCTGGTCACGCGGCTGCGGGTGCGGGATGCGTTTTACGTCCACGGGAATCACGACGCGCAGGAGTGGCTGCATACGGGCGCGGTGCTTGATTCTCCCGGCGGCTGGCAGAATCTTGACCAACGGGTGACCATCACGCAGGGGCTGATCATCGCCGGGCTGGAAGGTTCGATCCGTTACCGTCCCAATGCGCCGTTCCAGTACACAGAGCGCGAAATGCGGACGCGGACACAGAAGTTGATCTTGCGGCTGTTGTGGGCCAAGGTGCGCTACGGGCGCGACCCGGACATTTTGATCTCCCATTCGCCGCCCTGGGGCATCCACGACGGGCCGGATGCGCCGCATCGCGGGTTTCGCATCTTCCTTAACCTGATGCGGCAATTTCATCCCCGCTTGTGGCTGCACGGACATAAACATCGCTATGGGCCATCGGCCTGGCGGACGAGCTACGCCCGCACCGAAGTCGTCAATGTTTATCCCTATCGCTGGATCACGATCCAGGAAGGGCAAATTACCATTTCCCCGCAACATTAACGGGGCAACAAGGAGTTTCTATGAGTACCAATCTCATTACCCTATCCGATCCCCGCTCGCAGGCGGCGGACGCATACCGGCAGTTGCGCACCAATCTGATCTTCGCCGGGCTGGATGAGCCGGTGACGTGTCTGGTGGTCTCCTCGCCGCTCCCCGTGGAGGATAAATCCCCGCTGGCGGCGAATCTGAGCGTGGTGCTGGCCCAGGCCGGTCAGCAAGTGATCTTGGTGGATGCGGATTTGCGCCGTCCCCGGCAACACACGCTCTTTGAAGTGCCGTCGGAGCCGGGCTTGACGACCTGGATGGCCGCTCAAGACGAGCAAGCTCCGCTCCCGCTGGTGGACGGCGGCGTGGACGGGTTGCGCTTGCTGCCTAGCGGCCCGCTGCCGCCCAATCCCGCCGACGTTTTGGCCTCGCGGAAGATGGAGCGGCTTTTGGCCCGCTGCCGGGAGCAGGCGGATATGGTGGTGGTGGACGCGCCGCCGGTGCTGGTGGCGGCGGATACGTCGGCCCTGGCCGTCAACAGTGACGGCGTGCTTCTGGTGGTGCGGCGCGGGCACACCCGCCGCGATCACGTGGCGCAGGTGAAGGACGCGCTGGCTCGCGCCCACGTGCGTTTGCTCGGCGCGGTGCTCACCGACGCCGAGACGGCATCCCGTTGGACGGCTTATTGAACCCCGACAGCCAATGAGCGTGCTCCGCAATCGTGAAAACGGCGGAGAGCCGCCCTATCGCGTGCTGGTTTCGGTGCGCGGTTCGGAGGATGCCGCGATGTTGCTCTCGCTGGCGTGCCGCATCTCCCGCGCTTACCACGGCGAGGTGCGGGTGTTGACCGTCTCGGCGGCCAACGTGCGGCCTTCTTGGCTCAAGCTCCCGCCCCCGTGCATTGATGTACCGGTGAAAGTCGTGGTGCACTCCGGGAAGAATGCCGCGCAGATCATCTTGGATGAGGTGCAGGCGTACGAGCCGGATGTGCTCATCCTGGGGTGGAATGGCCGGTTGAGCCGGGGGCGGTACATCCTGGGGCGCACCCTTGATCCGGTGCTGCAAAGTGCCCCGTGCGATGTGATCGTGCTGCACGCTCAGCCGCAGCACACGATCCGCCGCGTGTTGATTCCGGTGGCCGGTGGGCCTAACGCCCCGCGAGCTTTCGGGTTCGCCCGCGCCCTCGCGCCGGAGGCTGAGTTGACTGCCTTGTACGTGGCCGGGCGCAATCTGGGCGCACAAGGCATGCGCATCGGCGAGGCGCGGCTCAACGCGCTGATCGGCGAGATCGAATCGCCCCAGTCAGTCCGGCGGCGGGTGGTGCAGGCTGCCGGGCCGGTCGAGGGGATTTTGGACGAGGCCTCATTGGGCTACGACCTGCTCATCCTGGGCGCGGGCAACGAGAATATGGTGGGGCGGTTCATCTTCGGCGACATTCCCCAGGCGATCTTGCTCGAATCCCCCATCCCGGTGATGGTGGTGCGGCGGCGGCTGACGTACTTGGGCACGATCCACCGCCAGCTTTGGCTGCGCATTTTCTCGCTGCTGCCCACGTTGACCGTGCAGGAGCAAGCCGAGGTCTACAAGACGATGCGGCGCGGGGCGCGGCTGAACACCGACTTTTCGGTGATGATCACGCTGGCTTCCGCGCTGGCCTCGCTGGGGTTGTTGATGAACAGTCCGGCGGTGATCATCGGGGCGATGATCGTGGCCCCGTTGATGACGGCGATTTTGGGGATGGGGTTGAGCATCGTCATCGGCGATCTGCGTTTCCTGTGGACGGCGTTCAATGCGACGGTGCAGGGCGGCTTGCTGGCCATCGTGATGGGGCTGGTGATGGGGCTGATCGCGCCGGGCAATGCGTTGACGGCGCAGATTCTGGCCTTTTCGCGCCCCACGATGCTGGATTTGGTGGTGGCGTTGGTGGCCGGATCGGCGGCGGCTTACGCGGTCAGTCGGCGGGATGTGATCGCCGCGCTGGCCGGGGTGGCGGTGGCGGCTTCTTTGACCCCGCCGCTGTGCAACGTCGGCTTGGGGCTGGCGATGCGCAATTGGCCGATTGCCGGCGGGGCCGCGCTGTTGTTTCTGGCGAACTTGGTGGCGATCATCGCGGCCAGCGGGCTGATCTTTTTCTGGCTGGGATTCCGCCCGCACCCCAGCGCACCTTCTCGTTCTTCGGTGATGCGGCGCGGATTCCTGGGCATGACCGTGCTGCTGTTGCTGGTCTCGGTGCC
>WFQZ01000127.1 GCA_015486785.1 Thermoflexales bacterium | reverse complement strand
TCCCCGCAGGAACGAGCGGCGATGATCAAGGTACTGCTCAACGAGCATTTGGGGCTGCTCCTGCAAGGAATCGATGAATCGACGCGGGCGGAATTGCTCAACCAGGCTTTGCCCTCGCTGGTACAGTTGTTCCCCCTTGACCAAGTGAATCTCCTGGACGCTTTCACTCCCTCTCAGCCCAAACCATAAGAGAGGCATTTTATGTACACTCAAAATGAATCCGAAATTGTCGGCATTTCACCTTTCCTCTCATTCCGCAGCCTGCTATGGCGTAGTTTGTTATTCCTCTCCCTGCTGCTCTGGCTCTTCTACATCGGGATGAACGGGGCACTTTGAGCCGACATCCACCGGCGGGTGGCGCACCCCTCCGATGAAAGTCCCGACACTTTCGCGCCCCATTCGCCATTTGCGCCGTTACCGACACATTTTTACCGTCTTTGCCCGGCACGGATTCGGGTTTGCCCTCTCGCAACTGCCCTTTGATCCCGCCTGGCTGCACAAGCCGCTTTCCGAACAGCCCACGCCCCGCCCGGAAAGTTTCCCCGCGCATTTCCGCCAGGCCCTGGAGGAGCTGGGGCCGGCCTTCATTAAATTAGGGCAGATGCTGAGCACCCGCCCCGACGTGCTCCCCCCGTCATACATCCGGGAACTTTCTAAGCTGCAAGACGCCGTGCCGCCGGTGCCGTGGGAGGAAATCGAGCCGGTCTTTGAGCGGGAGTTAGGCGCATCCCCGGATGATCTCTTCGCCCACATTGACCACCAACCGATTGCCGCCGCGTCCCTGGGGCAAGTTTACGTCGTCTACCTGCCGGAGGGTGATAAAGCCGTGGCCAAAGTCCAGCGGCCCAACATCTGGCCCATCGTGCAGACCGACTTGGAGATTTTGCAGGACTTGGCACACTACGCCGAGCAGCACACCCAGTTGGGCAACATCTACCGCCTGGTGGAGATCAGCGAGGATTTTGCCAACACGCTCAAAAACGAGCTGGATTACATGCGCGAAGGGCGCAACGCCGACCGATTTCGGGCGAACTTTGCCAAAGAATCGTATCTTTACATCCCCAAAGTCTACTGGCAGTATTCGACCCGGCGCGTGCTGGTGTTGGAGTTCATCTCCGGCATTCGCGTGGACGACATCCCCGCCCTGGAGCGGGCCGGCTATGATCCCAAAGTCTTTGCGGCCCACGCCGCGCAGATCATCATCAAAGAGGTGCTGATAGACGGCTTCTTCCACGCCGACCCGCATCCGGGCAATCTGGTGGCGATGTCGGGGGGCGTGCTCGGCGCGATGGATTTCGGGATGGTGGGCTACCTCAGCCACGATGACCGCACCAACCTGATCCGGCTGTACACCGTAGCCGTGCGTATGGATGCCCGAGGCCTGGTGGATGAATTGGTGCGCATCGGCGCGGCCTCCAGAGAAGTGAACCGCCGCGCTCTGACCCGCGATGTGGAGCGGTTGTTGAACTACTACAACGGCATGCCGCTCAAAGATATCCGCGTGGGGAACTTGCTGGAAGACGTGATGCCCATTGCCTTCAAGTATCACCTGCGTTTCCCCTCGAACTTGTGGTTGCTGGGCCGGGCTTTGATGATTATGGAAGCCTTGGGCATGCGCCTTGACCCGGACTTTGACATTTTCGCCTTTTCCGCGCCCTACGTCACCCGCCTGCTGATCAAATCCCTGCTGCCCAATCGCCATTGGGTGGAAAGCGCGATGCGCACCGGCGTGCTGTGGGGCGATCTGCTGGACGACTTCCCGCGCGTGATGCAGCTAGTCCTTTCCCGCGTGGAACACCGCGAGCCGCTGACGTTAGCCGTGGATCGCCCCAGCTTGCAGATACTGGATCAACTGGTGACGCGCTTGGCGTTGAGCATCATTGTCGCCGGGATGATCATCGGCTTGGCGTTGATCCTGCCCAGCACCACCGAAAGCGTGTGGATTGTGCAAGCCATCGTGGGGCTGGGATTTGCGATCTCGCTGGCGATGGGGTCGTGGGTTTTCATCTCCATCGTGCGGCGGAAGTGACCTTACGCCTCAAATTGTAAGACCGTCTCCCCAATGCGGATGCGATCCCCGGAGACCAGCGCGTGGGGCCGACGCAACCGCTCATCGTTCAAGTAAGTCCCGTTGTGACTGTGCAGGTCTTCCACCCACCAGCGATCCTCTCGCCACAGGACGAGCACGTGATGCGCCGAGGCAAAAGAGTCGCTCAAGATCAATTGGTTATCCTCGGCCCGCCCCACCGCCGTGATCGCGTTGAGCGGCAACCTGGTTCCGGCCTGCGGCCCGGCGATCACGTTGAGCCAGGCGGATACGGGATGCGCCGGAGCGCGGGTTTCCCGCATACCGAGTTCGTTCCACAAGACCCACAGGAGCAGCCCCAGAAATCCGTACAGCACCAGGGCCAAGATCAGACGCAAGGCCAACAGTCCCTCAGCCATCGTGCTCCGTTGACTCCTCAATGTAGATCAACTCCACCCCGGCCAGGGAGATCATATCGCCGGGGCGCAGGACGCTTTCCTGCACGTGGAATCCGTTGACGTTGATCCCGCCTCGGCTGCCGAGGTCTTGCAGCACAAAGCGACCGTAGCGGCTGTGTATCCTGGCGTGATGCCGCGAAACGCGCCGGTCTTCGAGGATGAGATCGTTATCCAGGGCACGCCCGATGCGGACGGTGTTTTGCTTCAGGTCGAAGGTCTGCCCGCCGGGCAAGATCAAGTACGCCCGCACCGCCGGTTGACTTTCGTGGATCAGTCCCTGCAACCGTTCCAAGTCAAAATCCCGCGTGGCCTCGGTTTGACGCGGCAGGCGGTCTGCCGGGCGGATGAGCATGCCCCGCAGCGGCAGCGACTCATTGGCATGGAGCAGCACCTCCGGCGGCTCGGTCAAACGCACGCGCCGCCGCTCCGCCAGCGAGCGGAGGGCCGCCGCCAACTGCGCCTCCAAGTCCGGGTGGTGATGGCGCAGCGCGGCCAGATCGTCCGGGTGCAGCTCTATGACGTAGCGGCCCGGCACCTCCAACACCCCATCCGCACCCACCCGCTCGCCGTCCTCCAACGCGCGGACCAGGTTTTGCGCCACATCCTGCGGCAGCACCTGCCCCGCAAACAACCGCACGAACGGCTCTTCCACCCACTGCTCGATCCAGTTTTCCAAACGCCGCAAACCATTCATAGGCGCATTATAGACGGAAACAACAATGCGGGCAACGGGCGTTGGTTACTCATCCGTCACCTGCTCATACCGACCGGCGGCCAGCTTATACTCACCCACAAACTCCAAGCCGGTGATCTCGCCCTGAGGGAAGACGCCTGCCCACAACGAGACGTGCTCCGGACACGCCACCGGGACATCATCCAACAGCTCTTGCGTCACCCACGCGCCGTTGTGGAAATACGAAACCACGAAATGCAGCGCGAACACCCCCGCATCGTGGCACGTCACCGGAATCACGAATATCTCCGTTCCCCCCGGCGGGATGCTGAAGAAGTCAAAGTCCTTGTCGGTGACCGTCACCGCCTGAGGGCCGCCGGCGTCCGGAGCTTTCAAGGTGACTTGCGGGAAGTACCGCAAATCCCCGCCCGCGCCGCACCCCATAATGAACTCGGCAGCCCGGCCCTCCTCCAAGGGCTTCACGTAGTTCATCACCACCTTGACCTTGTTGCTGACCACCAGCGGCTCTGAGCTGCCTTCGCCGATGTTCGTCAAGCCGAGCCAGTAAAGCAGCCCGAAATCCGCTGCGTCTTGGTAGGACGAGGCCATGACGAAAGGCCACCGGTACGATTCATCTGTGTTTTTGATCGCCTCCACCGCCAGGCTGGGATTAGCCGCCGGGTCAATGGATTGCGGCAACAGGCGGGCGCTACAC
>WFQZ01000126.1 GCA_015486785.1 Thermoflexales bacterium | reverse complement strand
GGTCATGCACCTTGGCCGGAATCGCCAGCGCGGGATACAGAGCCGCGCCGAACAACACCGCCAAGCTCCCCCAGCGCAGCACCTCGCCCCACTCGGCGGGCAGATGCACCGCGCCGAGGAACTCGTCCAACTGCACGCTATCAAAGAGCCAGTCCAGTGCCACCGCCGCGCCCAAGCCTAACAGTTGCCAGACCTGCAAGTAGAACTTGAACACCGTGTTCATCCGCCCCAGGTCCCCTTTGAGCACGAACAACTCCACCATCAGGCTGATCGCCAGCGCGATGCTGATCCACAGCCACAGCAGGCGGCGGCGTGGCGGGAGGCGCGGGTCGAGCACCAGCAAGGCCGTCAGCGTACCCAGCGGGATCACCGCCCAAGCTACTTTCGCCCCCAGCGATAGCAGCACGCCCAACAAGATGAGCGCGTTCGCGGCCACGATCCCCAACGAAAGGCGCAACGTTTCGTCCCGTGAAGTCCACAGCCGCTTCAGCATCTGCGCCCCGCTCACGATGATCCACAAGCTCAGCGGGAAGAGAAATTGCCCGTGCATAATGAGGTACAGCCCCAAGGGCGTGTGCGTGCCCGTCCAGGGGACAAACTTCGTGTAATCCGTCTCGTAGTACGCCGAAAAGGGACGGAAAAGCAGCTCCGCCAGCGCGACGAGCAGCAGCGGAATCACCAATCGCCAGTAGGAATAAGGCCGATCCGAGGCAAACAGCCCGTTAAACAGCAAGCTCGCGCTCATCAGCCCCACAAACGTAGGATAGTCCCAAGTATTCGTCGCCCGCAAGGCCCCGGCGGATAACGCCCCCAGCAGCAGCGTGGGCCAGCAGCTCAGCCCCTCGCGCTTCCCCAGGCCCCACTGCAACGCCACCGCCAGCGCGATCTGCGTGATCGGGTAAGCCATCATGTGCGCGTGCAGGTCGCCGTAGAGGAAGGTGAACAACGGGAACTCGTTGATCTCAAACTGGCCGGGGATGATGCGCGTGGCGTCCCAATACCACCACTCCGGGCGGAATTGCAGGGGGACATTGCCCACGGCGACTTTCCACAGCCCCACCAGTGCCGAAACCAGCGCGGGATAGCCGGGGATCATACTTTCAAAATGCACGTTCCCGATGGCCTCGAAGCCCCGGAAGAGCAAACGCACCTCGCCGAGATTCCCCAGGAGCAGCACCAATAACGTGCCCAGCAGCCCCGCCCGCCGTCCCCGTGACTCGCTCCCTCCGGCCAGGTTGGAAGCCAGCACAAACGCCCCGCTGCCCATCATCGCAAACAGAGACGGGATCGCCAGGTTGTAGGCGATGCTGGGGATGATCCCCAGGGCTTTGGTCAGCGAGCCGATCAGCACGAAGCCGAAGTAGTAGTAGTTGATGTAGCCCCCGGCGAACCACGGATCATACGGCGGGAACCAAGTGGACTTGATCACCGCATTGAGGTAAGCGAAATCCATCGGCTTCTCGCCGCCCACCACCGGATGCCACAAATCGGGGTTGAGATAGCGCACCACGGCCCAGCTCAGGTAGAGCAGCGCGAAGAGCAACTCGGCGTACAGCATCGCCTTCCCGTGCTCGCGGAGGAAGTCGCGCAGTTCATCTTGGTGCGCGTGCATCCACCAGCCGGATAGCCCCAGCTCAATGGCGAAGACGCCCCACAGGAGCGCGCCGGTATGGGGAACGAGATGCACGCTCGCGAGCAGCCACGCCGGATAGGCCCACGTCAGCAGCCCGACGATCTTGGCGATCCCGTAGCCGCGATGCCGCAGCGCAGGGAACGCCGCGTACAGCCACGGGAAGGCCATCCAGCCCAGCAGCGTGAGCATCAGCCACCACAGCAGCAAGGCCAGCGCGGGATGCCGGTTGTACAAAGCCTGCCGATGAAACAGCACTGACCAAGTGCCGCCGGCCTCTTGCTCGGCCCGCCGGCGCGGCGTGAGCAACAGATTGTGCGTGTGCTTGCGCATATGCGTAGCCTGATAGGGCGTCATCCGCTGCACGTTATCCAGCAGTGAAAGCGGCAGCAACTCCGAGGCCCGTTGCCGTGAGTAGGCCGCCGTTTTGGCGAAAATCAACACCCGTGGATGGTCGTAGACGCTGAACGCCTCCTCTGCCGGCGGATAGGGCACCGAGCATGGCCGCGCGTTGGAATAACCCGCCGGCGGGATGGGGAACGGCGATTCCTGGTCGGGGAATTGGCACGGCCCCAGCGCGGGGAAGGACACAAACTCCCCCACCAGCTTGAAGCCCAACTGCCCGTTGAAGAGTGCGCGATAGTAAGCGATGGTCATCGGATAGCGCAGCGGAAGGCGCGGGATGGAAGCGTAGAGCCGGTTGCTCGAAAGGACGATCACATCTGCCTCATCCAGCGCGTTGAGGATTTGGGCGCGTTTCTCCGGCGTGTCGTTGTCGTAAAGATTCATCTGCCCGCCCGGCGTGACGGACAAGCCGCGATACCAGTTCCGGAACGGGTCTTTGCCGTCAATGCGCAGCGGAAGCGGATCGTCCCAGTGCTCGTTGGCCACGACGGAAGTTTGCAGCCGTATTGGACTCCCGTCCACCAAGCTGACCGTCAGGTAGACCGTTTCGCCCTTCGTCACCGGCAAGGGCGGATCCAGCGGCACGGAGACCAGCGTCGTACCGTCGGCGGGCAAGTCAACCTCCACCGCCCCGCTACCCAGGGGCTGTTGTCCCTGCGGATTCCCCACCAGCGCGACCTTGAGCTTCCGCGCCCCGTGCACTCCCAGCGCGTTCACCTTGTTCAGCGTGACGGAAGTAATCAGCCCATCCGCCTGCGCCGGTATGGACGCGCTGACCAGCGGCGTGGCCTCGTTGAGCACCGTATCCGGCTGCACCGGCACTTGCCAGGCGGCGTCATCCGCCAGATGCAGCGTGGCCGCCGTGGGAATGTGCGCGAACATCCAGCGGGAAGCCGTGATGCGGGTGATCGGATGCGCGTAAATCTGCATAAACGCCATCGCCCAAGCCACCGTCCCACCCAAGATCAGCCAGGGCAACCCTTGCAGAGCCAAGCGGAGCGACTTGCGCGGCAGCGACGCGCCCCGCTGCGCCAACCGTCCCAGCAGCCAGGCCGCAAACAGCACGAAAACCGGATACACCGGCAGCAGGTAGCGCATCGACTTGACCCATTGGGTGGCTTGGTACAGGAAGAAGCCCGTCCCCCACACCCAGGGCAAAAGGTGCAGCCAGCGGCGGCGCAACAATCGCCAGCCCATCGCGCCCCACCCTAGCCAAGCACTCAATCCCAGCGGCAGGCCCAGCCCCCAGAACACCATATTGCGCCAGGGGAAGAGGATCGGCGTGCGATTTGTCCACTGATGGCCGGGCGGCGTATCCGCCTTGCCGTTGACCAAATCCCGAATGTAGCGCATGTTCTGCACCCAGTGGGGATTGAGCCGCAGGCCAAAGAAGCCCGGCCCGCTGAACGTATAAGGTTGCGCCACGCGGAAGGCCAGGAAAGCCAGCACGCCGGCGGCTGTGACCGCGCCCACCTGCGGCGCGGCGAGCGTGAAGTGATACGTGCCCTGTTCGTCGCGCTGCAAAATTCCGGCCAGCCCCACCATCCCGGCCAGCGGCCAGACGCTGATCTTGCAAGCGACCGCCAAACCGGTGCTCAGTCCGGCCAGGAGCAACCATCCCCACTGCCGTTTGTGGACCGCCCAGACGATGAAGCACAAGGCCCACATCACAAACACGGTGGCGAAACTATCCACGACGAAAAAGTGCGCGTGCTGGATAGGCAGCACGGCAAACCCGTACAACGCTCCGGCCAGCAGCGCGATCTGCTCACCGTACAGCGTGCGGGCCAGCAGCACCAACGCCAACAAGGCCGCCAAATCCGCCAGTGTGGATAGCGTGCGCCCCACCAGATGGATGCCGCCGTAGCCGGTGTACATCCCTTGCGGGCAAGGGCGCGTCGTGCCCAGGAACAGCCCGCGCACAGCTTGCGCTGTTGCCGACGGCTGCGGCCCACACGCCCGGTCGAGCCACGCCCCGGCGGCGCGAGTCACAAACGGCGGCAGCGTGCCGTAGACGTAATTGCCGTACTGCGGGGAATTCATCGGGTTGAGCGGCGAACTTTCCGTATCCCAGTACTCCTTCAGTGAGGAAGGAAACTGCAACGCACTGCTCACCATAGTGAGGTAACGCTCATCGGGATGCAAGTGGGTGTTGTCATCCCAATTGCGGTGGAACGCCCGCACTCCCCCGGCGGCGATCAGCAACAGAGTAAGGAAAAGGGTAAATTTGCGAGAATTCATAGCGGCGATTGTAACGCAAAGGACGGGAGAGACAACCAACCGGCGGCGGGCTTAGTTTCGCGTAGCCTAATTTTGATCTTAAAGCCGACCTGATTTTTCCCCATCTTTGTCTCGCGGTCTCTGGCTACGCGAAGAGGGGGCTTGACAATCACCATTCCACATAAAAATTGACGACGCGACCATCCTCACTATACTAGTTGTACACACAATTGAACTTCGGAGGTACCGTAT
>WFQZ01000125.1 GCA_015486785.1 Thermoflexales bacterium | reverse complement strand
GCAAATCCTTGTCCCGCCCGCCGGCCAGCAGGATCAGCGGCTCGTCAAAGGAGGCCAGCGCGGCCAAGACGCGCTCCGGCGCGGTGGCGATAGAGTCATTGATCCACAGGGCGCCACGCCAGCGGCGGACTTCCTCCAGCCGGTGCTCCACGCCGGTGAACTGGCGGATCGCGTCCCGCAGCGGGGCGATCTCTGCTCCGGCGGCGTCGGCCAGCGCGATGGCGGCCAGCACATTGCGCACATTGTGGAATCCGCGCAAGCGGATGTCATCCCGCCGACAGACGACCGTCTCTTGACCGTCCCGCCGCAGCACCAGCGACTCCCCGCGCAGGAAGCTGCCTTCCTCCAGCGGCGTTTGCCCGCTGAAGAAGCGCACTCGCGCGGCTGTGTCGGCGGCGAAGGCGCGGGCGTTTGGCTCATCAAACCCCAGCACGGCCACGTCCTCCGCCCGCTGATGGGCTACGATGTGCCGCTTGGCAGCGATGTAGGCGGCCATGGTCTTGTGGCGATCCAGGTGGTTGGGCGTGATGTTGAGCACCCCCGCTATCGGCGGGCTGAGGCGCATCAAGTCCAGTTGGAAGCTCGAAAGCTCCATTACCACGCGATGATCGGGCGCGATGCGCGGCAGATCGTTGATCAGCGGATGGCCGATATTGCCGCCCACCCAGGTGGTGAATCCGGCCTCGGTGAGCATACGTCCCACCAAGGCCGTGGTGGTGGTCTTGCCCGCCGAGCCGGTGATGCCCACGACCGGGGCGGGGCAGCGGCGCAGGAACTCTTGGGCGTCGTTGGTCAGCGGGATGCCGCGCCGCATTGCCGCTTGCACGATGGGCAAAGTCAACGGCACGCCCCCGCTGATGCCGAGCAGATCGCAATCCTCCAGCAGGCTCGGCGGATGGCCGCCCAGCGCGTAGCGGATCGGCAGATCGGCCAACTCGGCCATTGCGGCTTGCAGCTTCTCCGGCGGGCGGCTATCGGACACGGTGACTGAGTCGCCCCGCTCGGCGTAGAACCGCGCCAGTGCTTTCCCTTGTCGCGCCAGCCCCAAAATCAAGACGTGCATTTGTTTCCCGCTCCTATACCAAGGCCAAGGCCACGCCGGCCATCGCGGCCAGCAATCCCACGAGCCAAAATCTTTGTACAACCTGCGTTTCTGACCAACCGAGTAGCTCAAAGTGGTGGTGGATGGGCGTCATTTTGAAGATGCGCCGCCCTTCTCCGAACCGCCACTTGGTGTATTTGAAGTAGCTTACCTGGATGATGACCGACAGAGTTTCCGCTACCGGCACGAGCATCACCACCGGCAAGATCAGCCATTGGCCGGTCATCAGGGCCACCACGCCGAGCGTCGCGCCCAAGGCCAAGGAGCCGGTGTCGCCCATGAACAGTTCCGCCGGATGGGCGTTGAACCACAGGAAGGCGAAGGATGCGCCCACGATGGTGAAGCAGAAGAGCACCAGGTAGATTTGCCCTTGCAGCTCCGCGATCACGCCGTATGCGGCGAAAGCACTGGCCATCAGGATACCGGCCAGGCCGTCGAGGCCGTCGGTGAGGTTGGCGGCGTTGGCCGAGCCGATGATCACGAACATCGCCGTGGGAACGTAGATCAATCCCAGGTTGATCTTTGCGGGGATGCCGGGGATGGCTACGCTGTGGATGTCCATCGCGTAGAAGAGCACCAGCCCCACGCCCAAGGTCAACAGCAGCTCAATTTCCATCTTGAAGCGGGCGGTAAATCCTTCACCGCGCCGCACGCCGCGCACGCCGGCGAGGTCATCCAAAGCTCCCAAGATGGCGTATGAGACCATCACCACCAGCGGCAGCAAAATGGAACGCCCGATGATCGTTTGGCCGATCAGGTTGTAAATGTTCAGGGCCACGGTGATCAGCAACACGGGCAAGGTGATGAGCACGCCGCCCATGGTGGGCGTGCCCATTTTGTTGTAGTGCCCGTGCGGCCCATCCACCCGGATGCGCTTGCCGATTTTCCAATGCTTCAGCAAGCCAATGTACGGCGCGCCCCAGAAGACGACCATCAGAAACGAGATGCTGGCCAGCATTAGTGCGAAGCGCATGGGGACTCCTCCGTGCTCTGCGGGGATTCTTCATCGGCCAGAGCTTCCACGATGCGCTCCATCTTCATCGCCCGCGAGCCTTTGACCAGCACCACGTCTCCGGGTTGGAGGAGTCCACACAACACCGGAATCGCCGCCTCACTGTCGTTGACCATGTGGATGTGATGGCGGGTCATTCCGCACAGTTCCGCGCCCCTGGCGATGTTGCGGGCCAGCGGGCCGACGGCGATCAATTCGGCGACGATGCTCGCCGCGCGGCAGCCGACCTTCAGGTGCCCGGCTTCTTCGTAATCGCCCAGCTCCAGCATGTCGCCGAGCACGGCGATCTTGCGTCCGTCCAGGTCGCGCAGCAGATTCAACGCGGCCAAGGTGGACGGCGGGCTGGCGTTATAGGTATCATCCAGAATGAGCGAGTCGCGCGGGCCGGGGACGGTGACAAGGCGCAGTTGGGTGGCCGGAGAGCGCAGTCCCTCAATGATCTCTTGCCAGGTCAGCCCTTCGACCAACCCGACAGCGGTCGCCCGCAAGACTGTATGAACGCTGTGTTGTCCCAACAGGGGCACCTTGACGTACAGTCGTTCCTTCCGGTAGTGCAGGCGCAGACGGATGCCGTCCAGCCCCAAGCCCTGCACCTCATCGGCCCACAAATCGGCGTGCGGCGAGAATCCGTAGAAGAAGGGACGGGCCTGGGTGTGCTGCGCCATCGGGCGCACGCGCGGATCGTCGTAGTTCAGGATGGCGACGCCTTCTGGGGCCGGGGGCAGAGCTTCGACCAGCTCCTGCTTGGCGAGCGCGATGTTGGCGAGGCTGCCGGCGCGGGAGGCGTGGACTGTGGCTACGTTGGTGATGACGCCCACGTGCGGATGAGCCATATCGGCCAGGAAGGTGATGTCACCGCGCACGTACATACCCATTTCCAGCACCACGTACTCGTGCTCATCGGTCAGGCGGAGCAGGGTGAGCGGCAAGCCGATCTCGTTGTTCTTGGAGCCGTCGTTGCGCAAGACGACGTACCGTTGCGCCAGCACTCGCGCCACGACTTCCTTGGTGGTGGTTTTGCCCACGCTGCCCGTCACGCCGATCACGCGCGGCGTGAACTGCTGCCGCCAATGGCGGGCGGCGTCTTGCAGGGCTTTGAGCACGTTGCGCACGCGAATCACCACCGGGTGAGGGATGGCCGCTTCTTGCGTCGCGGCGGTGAGATCAAGGAGCGGGATGTTTTCCAGCGGCAGTTCGCGGGAAATGACGGCGGCGACCGCGCCTCTGGCGAAGGCGTCGGCGACGTATTGATGGCCGTCGGTGTGCTCCCCGCTCAGCGCGAAGAAGACCGCGCCCGGTTTGGCCTTCCGCGAGTCAATGACGGCATGCACCGGGACTTCGGCCTCGGTGCGGCCTTTGCCCCCCATGCCAAGGATCAAGTCTGTCAAGGTCAGTTGTTTAGCCATAATTTCCTCAACCGTTATCAATGCTTTCCCGCGCCATTGTAGGCGGGATTTTCAATAAGACGAATAACCGTTGGGCCACGCGGCTGAAGAGCGGAGCGGCAGTTTGCGATCCCCAGCGCATATCGGGCGGCACGTCGGGGCGGTCCAGCTTGACGAAGATGAGCACTTGGGGGTTGGGCAGCGGCCCGAAGCCCACGAAAGAGGCGATCACGTCCCGTGGATCGTAGCCGCCGCTGGTGGGGATTTGGGCGGTGCCGGTTTTGCCCGCGATGCGATAGCCGGGCACTTCGGCTTGCGGGACTTCGCGTTCCACAGCCCGCGCCATCAACTCGGTCATCGTCAACGCGGTGGCTGCGGAGATCGGACGGCCTAAGGGGCGCGGCGGGATGTTGACCGTCCGCCCGTCGGGGTATTGCCGCTCGGCGATGATGTGCGGCTGCATCATCACGCCGCCGTTGGCGATGGCTGCCGCCGCCGTTGCCATTTGCAGCGGCGTGACGGCGATCCCTTGCCCGAAGGCGTTGGTCGCCAGGTAACTATCGGCCCAGTCCCAATCGGTGAGCAGGTGGACGGTGCCGGGCGATTCGTCGGCCAACTCCACGTCCGTCAGTTGCCCAAAGCCGAAGGCCCGCACATAGTGATAGAAAATCTCCGGCCCCACCACTCTGGTGGAAAGGGTGGTCACGCCTACGTTCAGCGAGTAGGCCAAAATTCCTTCCAGGTCTTGGTGCCCGTAGGCCAGGCCGTCCCAGTTGTGAACGATGATGCCGCCATATTCAATGGCCCCGGAATCGTAGTAGGACCAGTCCAGGTTTGCCCGCCCGGAATCCAGCGCGGCGGCGACGGTGATGATCTTGAAGACCGAGCCGGGTTCGTAGGGGCGGCTGATCGCCGGGTCGGGGAAGAGGTCGGTTTTCCCTTGCGCGGCGTATTGGGCGTACTGGGATGGGGCGTAGGTGGGCAGGCTGGCGGAGGCCAGGATCGCGCCGCTGCGAGGGTCGAGGACCAGGATCGTGCCGCCGGCGGCGTGATATTGCTGCACGGCGGTCGCCAACTCGCCTTCGACGAAGGCTTGCACGGTGCGGTCGAGCGTCAAGCGGAGGTTGGTGCCGGGGTGCGGGATGGGATTGCGTCCCGCCAGTTCTTCCGGCAAGGGGGAGGTGTTGCCGCTGACATTACCGTAGTGGGTGATAGTCTCCCCGCGCAGGAAGCGCAGTTGCGCTGCTTGCACGCCGTAGCCCAAGCCCTGTTCGTTGACGAAGCCCAGCGTGTGCGCGGCCAGCGTGCCTTCCGCGTAGTACCGATCCCAGGTAGGGGTCAGCGTCAGCCAGTTCCATTGCAGCTCGCGGATGCGGGCGGCTTGATCTTCGGTGATGTTTTTCGCCAGCGACCGCCAGGCCCAGCGTTGGGTGGTGGTGACGGGCGTGAGAGAAGCGTACAGTTTATCGGGGGGCTGAGAGAGGATGCGGGCCAGGGTGGCCGAGGCTTGCGCGGGGTCGGCGATCAAGTTGACCTCCGCGCCCACGTCGTAGACGGGCGAGTTGCCCACGAGCAAGTCACCGTTGCGGTCTGTGATCACGCCCCAGGGCGGAGAGGGGAGCGCGTATTGCCGACGCACCAGGCTTTGGGCCTCGGCCTTGTAGCGGGGATGTTCCAGCACTTGCAGGCGCACCAGTTGGCCGAGCACGGGCAAGAGTGCCAGCACCCAGAGCGCAACGATCAACCGCAAGCGGGCCGCCGGATCACGGAGCATGGGTATCCTCCAGGTGGATGAAATCGACGGTTTTGGCCGGTTGATAGCCCAGCTTGACGGAACGTTCTTGGAGCACCGGAATGGAGCTGAGCCGAGCGACTTCGGTCATCAAGGCCTGGTTTTGACGTTCCATGGTCATCAACTGATTCTCCATCGTCCACACTTGGCGGGCCAAGCGCACGTTCCAGGCCACCAAGCCCAGGTACGCGGCGGCCAGCAAGGTGACGGTCAGCACGCCGCCCAGGAAGAGCAGCGCCACTTTGCGGTTGGCTTGCTCGGTCTGTTTGGGCACACCGTGCGTTTGCTTCTGCCACAGGACGCTCATCGTGTTGCTCCCTCGGTGATGCGCTCCGCGAGGCGCAATTTTGCGCTGCGGCTGCGTGGGTTGGCGGCGATCTCGTCCGCCGTCGGCGTGATCGGCTTGCGGTTGACGATCCGCAGTGTGGGCCGATGTCCGCAAGTGCAGATCGGTGCTTCCGGCGGGCAGATGCACGCTCGTTGTTCGCGCTTCATAAACTGCTTCACGATGCGATCCTCTAATGAATGAAAGGTAATCACGGCCAAGCGTCCGCCGGGCCGCAAGATTTGTACGGCTTGCGGGAGGGCTTCTTCCAAGGCGGTCAGCTCTTGGTTCACGGCGATGCGCAAGGCTTGAAAGGTGCGCGTCGCCGGGTGACGCGGGCCGCGTCGTTTGATCGTCGCCGCGATCAGCTCGGCCAGTTGCTTAGTGGTGGCGATGGGTCTGGCGGCGGCGATGGCCTGCGCGATGCGGCGGCTGTGCGGCTCTTCCCCGTAACGGCGGATGAGTTGCGCCAGTTCGTCCACGGGCAGCTCGTTGATCAACGTGGCCGCCGGCGGCGTTTCGGCTTCCGCCGGATTGAAACGCATATCCAGCGGGGCGTCAAAGCGGAAGGAGAATCCCCGTTGCGGGTCGTCGATCTGCCACGATGAGTATCCCAAGTCAAAGAGCACGCCGTCAAACAGCCCCCACTCAGTGGCGGCCACGGCTGCGCCGAGATGCGCAAAAGAGAGCGGGCGTATCTGCACACGCTCTCCGAAAGTTGCCAGACGCATAGCTGCTCGCGCCGCAGCTTCCGGGTCTCGATCCAGCCCCAGCACCCGTCCGTCGGGCGCAGAGGCACTCAAAATCGCCTGGGTGTGTCCTCCGCCGCCGAGGGTGGCATCAAGGTAGAGTCCGCCGGGGCGCACGTTCAGCCCGTCTATGGTTTCCCGCAACAGCACCGGGATGTGTTTGGTTACAGGTGCAGCGTCTCCCATAAGG
>WFQZ01000124.1 GCA_015486785.1 Thermoflexales bacterium | reverse complement strand
ATCGTGTATGAGCTTTTTTCCACCTTGCTGACCGGGATTTTACTGCGTAGCTCCGTCCGCCGGATGGGGAAGCCGGAGCGTTAGCATGCCAGACGAATTGCGGCGGGAGTTTTTGCGTTTTGCGGCAGCGGTGCGGCGGCGCGAGGCGATGCTCTGGAGCATCGCGGGCGCGAGCGCGGCCTTGGCCGGGGGATTGATCGCGGCGGTGGCGGCGCGACTGGCCCCGCTGTGGGAACTTTCGGCGGTGCTGCTGGGGCTGCTGTGGGGCGTGACGCTGAGTTCCGTGGGCGGCTGGCTGCTGGGATTCGTGTGGCCGCGTCCCTGGCCGCGCCTGGTGCGCAGCTTTGACCGGCAGATGTCCTTGGCGGATCGCTGTACCACGGCTTGGGAACTGGCGCAAGGGCAAATTCACGCCGCGCCGGAGATCGCCACGGCGCAGATTCAAGACACGGTGGCGGCCTTGCGCCGTCGTGCGCCGCAGGAGGCTTACCCGCTGCGGCTGCCCCGCGCGGTGCGGATCGCGCTCCCCTTGCTGCTACTCCTGCTCATCCCCGCGCTTGCGCTGCCCAATCCCCAGCGGGAGGCTTTGGCCCGCAAGAGGGCGCAGCAGCAAGCCACCAAGGCCGCCGTCGCGCAGCTCACCGAGTTGCAAGCCGAGTTGGCGCAAGACCCAACCCTGGATGAGTCGCAGCGGGAGGCGGCGATCCGGGCGTTGAACGCTGCGCTCGCAGCGTTGCAAGATCGGCACCTCACGCCGGATGAGCGGCAAGCCGCCCTCGGCCAGGCGGAGCGGCAGTTGGCGGAACTGCGCACCCCGGCGGATGCGGCGCGGGTACGGCAGATCGCCTCGGCGGCCCCGCTCTCCACGGGCGAGATCGTCGCCCCGTTCAGCGAGGCCCTGGCTCGCGGCGATCTGCAAGCCGCTGCGGACTATCTGAAGCAGTTTGCCGGTGCTCAAGGGACGCCGCTCACGGCGGAGCAAGCGTTGGCGCTGGCCGACGCCTTCAACCAGATGGCGGACTCACTCCAAGCGCAGGATGCGGAGCTGGCGGCGCAATTCCGCTCCATCGCCCAGGAAATCTACACCGGCGATGCTCAGGGCGCACGGGACGCGCTGCAACAGGCTTCCACGACATTGGCGCAGGCCGCGCAGGCGGATGCTTCCAACCAGACGTTGGATCAGCTTCAAGCGCAGTTGCAGCAGGCCCAGCAGCAGCTTAACGGCGGTCAGACTGCGCAGACGGCGGCCTCCGCCCAGCCGGGCGCGAGTGGTCAGCCGCAGGCCGGTCAAGGGAACGGGGCGCAAGGTCAAGGGAACGGGATGCAGGGCGGCGCCGGTCAGCAGAACGGCGAGGGCAGCAGTGCCGGCGGGAGCGGTCACCACGAGGACGCGGGCAGCAGTGCCGCGCTGGGAGACTCAGAAGCCGCGCGGCTGGCCGAGCAAGGCGGTTCGCTGGCCATTCCCCGCTCTATGCTCCCCGATGGCACGCCGCAAAAGCAGATCGGTGCGCCGGGCAGCCCTCGCGTCCCGTACCGCGCGGTGTACGCCGATTATTCGCAAGCGGCGCAGGCCGAACTTTCACGCCGCGCCTATCCGCCCGCAATGCGGAGCTATGTGCAGCAATATTTCAGCGGTTTAGAGCCGTAGGGATCACATCCCCGGCGGCAACTATGGATTTGAGAGGATAGAACTGTGAGTGAAACATCAAAAAGACCGACATTTCCGGTGGTGAGCGTGCGCTTTCAACCTGCCGGAAAGTTATATCATTTTAAGGGCTTGCCCGATTTGTCGTTGAAGACCAATGATTGGGTGGTCGTGGAAACAGTCTACGGGGATCAGGTGGGGCGGGTGGCGCAAGTACAGACGCTGCCTTCCTCCACGCCGGATTACGCGCAGCTTAAAACGGTGCGGCGGTTGGCCGGGGGGCTGGATATGGCCCGCCATCAGATCGGCAAAGAACGCGCCCAGCGGCTCACCGAGATCGCCAAGGATGAAATCCGCTCGCTGCATCTGGAGTTGAAGGTCGTGATGGTTGAGTTTGCGCTCGACGGCAACACCGCCTTGGTGATGGTGACGGGGAACGTGAACAAGAAATCCCTCTCCACGCTGCGGCGGCGGTTGGCCGGACGGATGAAGTGCAAAATCAACTTGCGCACTGTGGGCTTGCGCGACCACGCTAAGGCTCTGGGCGGGTACGGAATGTGCGGTGCGCCGCTGTGCTGCTCGCGCTTCCTCACCGACTTCCAAGCCGTCTCCATCCGCATGGCGAAGGATCAGGGCATCTCGATGGCCCCTTCGGACATCACCGGTATGTGCGGGCGGCTGCGCTGCTGCCTGGCCTACGAGCACGAGGTGTACAAAGAGGCCGGATCGCAACTGCCCAAGCTCAAGGCGCGGGTGCGGACTTCCAAGGGCCTGGGGCGGGTCATTGACCGCGACATTCTCAAAGGCATCCTGGTGGTGGAAATCCCGCCCGATGGGCCGAAGTACCGGCGTGAGCGGTTCCGCTTCGCCGTGGACGAGGTGGAAGTGGTCACGACTACGCCCACGCCCAAGTCCAAGCCTACGCCCAAGAAGTGAGTTGCGAGGCCACGGGGCTTGTCTCCGTGGCCTTTTTCCAAGCCGGCGGGTAGAAGTGGGCAACTCGGTGACTTTTTAATCCCTTGAAGGGAATGGAAATTTCCTTGAAGGAAAAAAAATTTTCCCTTCAAGGAAAACCGGATTTGCTTCAAGGAAAGTAACTGCTCAGCTATGCGCCCCTTTTTGCGAGCCGGGGACTTATCCAGGAGGTACAACTATGCGAGTTCAAGTGAAGCTCTTTGCTACGTTGCAGAAGTACGCGCCGGAGCCGGAAGCGTCCGTGTTCCCGCTGGAGATGCCGGACGGCAGCACCATCGCGGATGTGATGCGCACCCTCGGCATTCCGGCGGGCGAGGTGAAGATCGCTTACGTCAATGGCCGTGCCCGCGCGTTTGTTTATCGGCTCAAGGACGGGAACGAGCTGGGCATTTTCCCCCCTATCGGCGGTGGATAGGAGCGTGTTGTGTTGGGAATGACGGTGTTTTTCGCCCTGCTGGGGCCT
>WFQZ01000123.1 GCA_015486785.1 Thermoflexales bacterium | reverse complement strand
TATCAAGCGAGCCAAGAGCCGCATATCGTTCCAAGATCGCCAAAGTCGTGCTCGTGAGTTGGCAGAGAGGCACGACTATGTGGGCGCACTCAAGGAGTTGGTTGAGATCCGGCGTCAGACTCCTGATTACCTGACCCGATCGGCTCTGGAGGATTGGCAAGAGGTGCTAGGCGAGGCATACGAGCAGGCGGCGAAGCTGACAGAACAGCACAGGTTCGCGGAGTCACTCGCGATCTGGTCTATGATACGCGAGGTGGATCCGGACTATTCGGATTCACGAGGAGTTGAGGCCGCGGTCCAAGCGGGTCAGAAGCGGCGTCGTGAGCTAGAGGAATTGTACAATAAAGGCCGCGCGCAGATAAAGCGTGAGGAGTGGGAGGAGGCTGAGGCTACCTTCCACGAACTGCAGCGCAAAGACCCAAAATATCGCGATGTCCAGATGGAACTGGCGACAGTTGCTCAGATGAAGCCGTTGGCAGCCTTGCTCAGGGAAGCCCACGAGAGTTTTGATGCGGGCGACTTTGATGTTTGTCTCAGCAAACTGGACGAACTGCGGGGCAAGAACAGTATTTATAGGCGCGATGATGTCGCCCGACTGCGGAAGAGGGCGGTCGAAAAACTGTATGGCCAGGTCAAGTCTTTACTGAAATCGGGTCGGGTTGCAGAGAGCCGGGTCAAGCTAGAATCTTTACGCAAGTATGCTCCCGATTATCCGGGCTTGGACGAATTGACGCAGCAAGTTGAGGAAGCAGAGAAACGTCAGGCTTTGCAGAAGCAGTTAGACGGGTTGTATGAACAAGCACGCGAGTTTTTGGACAAAAAGCAATATCAAAAAGTGCTTGACAACATAGTCAAGATCAGAAACTTAAGTCCATCTTATCGTGATAAGAATGGTATTGAGGGGCAAGCCAGATTTGCCCTCGCGAGCAATCGCTATACCGAAGCGGTGGCTGCTTTGTACAACAACAACCCGCGTGGAGCATTAGCGGCCTGGAACGATGTCCAAAAGTTCGACCCCCATTATGATGATAGAGAAAACATCGTTACCAAAGCCAAGCAGAGGATCCAGACTTGTGAGGAGTGGTATGCTGCGGCTCGGGCGGCTTGTGAGCAAGGCAATTTGAAAGAGGCCAAGAGATTGTTGGAGGACATCAAGAGCCAAGATGCTCATTTCCCTGATTCGGAAGGCATTGGCGAATGTGTTGAGCAAGCCGAGGCCAAGAGAGAGCTTGCAAATAAGCATTATACCGAAGCGGTGGCTGCTTTGGACAACAACAACCCGCGTGGAGCATTAGCGGCCTGGAACGAAGTCCAAAAGTTCGACCCCCATTATGATGATAGAAAAAACATCGTTGCCAAAGCCAAGGAGAGAATCCAGACTTGTGAGGAGCGGTATGCTGCGGCTCGGTCGGCTTGTGAGCAAGGCAATTTGAAAGAGGCCAAGAGATTGTTGGAGGACATCAAGAGCCAAGATGCTCATTTCCCTGATTCGGAAGGCATTGGCGAATGCGTGGAGCAAGCCAAAGGGCTAGCTCTCCCGAAATGGCTGCTTTGGGTTGGATTAGCAGTGGTGCTGTTAGCGATTGTTGGCTTCGGAGTGAGCAAGAGCCTTCACCCCTCTGTGCCTACGCCTACAAGAGATATCCCAACCGAGACGGCCACTGCTACTGCGACAGCACCGGCAACGGCCATGGTTGTGCCACCTACCTCTACCGCGAAGCCTAATACGCCTACGCCCAATCCTCCTACCGTAACACCAAAGCCTCCCACACCAACGCCTACGCGCACACCAAGGCCTACGCGCACGCCAACGCCTACGCGCACACCAAGGCCTACGCGCACGCCAACACCTAATGTGCGTGTGGCGACGGCGAATAAAAATTCAACTATTTATGCCGGCCCGGGCACGGCTTACCAAGAGCGGGCAATCGTTGTCACTGGTGAGCAGGTCACTGTTGAAGGACGCTGCCCTGATGGGTACGGATCGTGGCTCTATGTGCGCGATGAACAAGGAGTAGAGGGGTTTGTTTATGAACCGCGCTTCAACTGGAACGGGGACTGGGACGCTCTGGAAACGGTTCCTGTTCCTCCTGCTCCTACCCCTACTGTTCCTCCCAGCACAAATGGCGGCGGTGATCTCACGGTGAAGATTTGGCCTGTCTCTGAGCGATGCGAAGGAGCTTACTGGTACAAGACGTTGTATATGCAAGGGTATGGAGGCAACGGCGTTTATACATATTACTGGCAAGGCGAGCTTCGCTGTGAGGCTACAGCCGGTAAATGTACCTTTGAAGTCAGAAACATTAATGGGGCACTCATCGGTAAGTACAAAGTCGTATCGGGGGACGGTCAAGTTGTCGAACACAACTTTTATATTGAGGGGGTTGACTGTCATAATAAATAGTGACGAATTTGGCCACCGGACAGTTCGCGAGGTGAATATGCAAAGACGTATCATTGGTATGAGCCTCTCAACCATACTCTAGCCAACGCGAAAGATGTTTTGATCCTTGTGGTCAGATCGGTTGGCTAAATGGCGTTGATCACGCTTGATACCTTGAGAACTAAAAGCTACTCACCGGAGATAGAGAAATGCGACCGTCAATGTCAGGCGAGAAACGTACACTCTGGTTGCTCAAGACACCCACGATAATCCGCTCAGAGTTTCTCAGCCGTTTGGGCGCAGTTGACGAATTTGTTTCAATCAGGTACGATAGAGTCTGTTGGCTGATGTGATTACATTCTTAATTGGGGCTGTCGCTCAACTCTCTTGTTGTCAAGTTATCTGGTAGTTTGATCCATTCTTAACCTCATTGAAAGGAGCCAGGAGATGTTTAACAACGTTGGTGGTGCTATTATCGCGTTTGTCGTGGGGCTGATTTTGGGGGCGGTAGGCCTGTGGTACTACTTGCGCCAACAGCTCGCGGAAAGTGAAGCCCAGATCGTCGGGCTGCAAGGCTCGCTGGACGAGCGGGAGCAGGAGATTCAGACGCTCCGATCCCGCATTCAGGAGCACGAGTCCAATATCGCGCAACTGCAAGCCCAGCTTGAGGAGCGCGAGCAGACGATCCAGCAGCTAGAGGCGGCGGTGCATGAGCGAGATGAGCAGATCAAGCAGATGGTGCCGCGCGGGCCGGATAACTTGAAGCGCATCGAAGGCATTGGCCCCAAAACGGCGGCCATCTTGCAGGCGGCGGGAATTTCCACCTTTGCACAGTTGGCGTCCGCCAGCGTGGCGCAGTTGAAAGCGATCCTGGTCGAAGCCGGCCTCAGATCGCTGGTGGATCCCAGCACCTGGCCTGAACAAGCGGCTCTGGCAGCAGAGGAAAAATGGGATGAGCTTGCCGCGTTGCAAGATCAGCTCAAAGGTGGCCGTCGCGGGTAGTGCCCCCTGGGAGGATCTATGCTGGAGGAATTCAAGAAGTTCGTGATGCGCGGCAATGTGGTGGATATGGCCGTGGGGATCGTCATTGGCGCATCCTTTGGCGCGATTGTCAAATCCTTTGTGGCGGACATCATTATGCCGCCCATCGGCCTGTTGCTGGGCGGCGTGGACTTCACCAATCTGTACGTGTTGTTGAAGGCCGGTGATCCGGCGGGGCCTTACGCCTCGTTGGCCGATGCCCACGCGGCGGGCGCGGTGACCATCAATTATGGCCTCTTCACCAATACCATCGTCAGCTTTCTCATCGTGGCCTTCGTGATGTTCCTGGTGGTGCGCGGAATCAACCGGCTCAAGCAGCAGGAGCCGCCGCCCGCCGAGCCGACCACGAAGAAATGCCCTTACTGCCTCTCCACCATCCCCATCAAAGCGACGCGCTGCCCCTACTGCACCTCTGAATTGCCGGAATAACCACGGGACCGCAATCTGCCGGCCGTGAGGATGCCGCCAGGCCCTCCGGCCGGCAGATGTTTTGACGGTGACATCCCCGCCCACCGCCGTTGAACTCAGTGGGCGATGATTTATAATTTCGCCGGATAAAGGGGCCTTACCCCAAGGCCCGTCCTATTTTTAGCAAGGAGACCTTGATGCCGGATTTCGTCCACCTGCACACGCATACGGAGTTTTCGCTCCTGGATGGATTGAGCACCCCGCAAGCCCTGGCGAATTACGCCGCCGAGCTGGGGATGTCCGCGCTGGCGATCACCGACCACGGGGTGATGTTTGGCGTGGTGGAGTTCTACAAAGCCTGCCAGGCCGCCGGAATCAAGCCGATCATCGGCATTGAAGCCTACGTAGCGCGCACCTCACGCCTCAGCCGCCGCCGGGAGGACGGGAAACCGTATCACCTGGTCTTGCTGGCGCAGAATCAAACCGGCTACCAGAACTTGCTCAAACTGGCCAGCATCGCGCAACTGGAAGGCTTCTACTACAAGCCGCGCATTGATAAGGAAGTGCTGGCGCAGCACAGCGAGGGTGTGATCGCCCTTTCGGCTTGTGTGCAAGGGGAAATTCCGCAACTGCTGCACCATGGACAAATCGAGCAGGCTCGCGCCGCCGTGCAGTGGTATCGGGAATACTTCCCCGACCGGTTTTACATTGAATTGCAGAGCCACGCCATCCCGGAGTTTGACGAGACCTACCGGCAGATGATCGCTTTCGCCCACGAGATGGGCCTCCCGTTGGTCGCCACCAACGACATCCACTACGCTAAGCGCGAGCAGGCCGAGGCGCACGACGTGCTTTTGTGCATCGGCACCGGCAAGACGGTCAACGAGCCGAACCGCATGCGGATGAGCGATCCTTCGTACTACATGCGCTCGCCCCAGGAGATGTGGGACTTGTTCGGGCACGTCCCGGAGGCGTTGGAAAATACGGTGAAGATCGCCGCGCAATGTGAGGTTGAGATTCACTTCGCGCCGCCCTATCACCTGCCGCAATTTCCGGTCCCCGAAGGGGAGCAGGACTCGGAGACCTATTTGCGCAAGCTCTGCTATCAGGGGATGAAGTGGCGTTACGGTGAGGATGCCGCCAAGCCGGAATACGTCGAGCGGCTGGAGTACGAGTTGGGCATCATCCACCAGATGGGCTTTGACGATTACTTTTTGATCGTCTGGGACCTGGGCGAGGCGGCCAAGGAACGGGACATCTGGTGGAACGTGCGCGGCTCCGGAGCCGGCAGCGTGGTGGCCTACACGCTGGGCATCACCAACGTGGACCCGTTCAAAAATCACCTGATGTTCGAGCGATTCCTCAATCCCTCCCGCATCAACATGCCCGATATTGACTTGGACTATCCCGACGACCGCCGCGAAGAGCTGATCGCCTACACCGTGCAGCGGTACGGCGCGGAGCGCGTGTCGGCGATCATCACCTTCGGGACGCTGGGGGCGAGGGCGGCCATCCGTGACGTGGGGCGGGCCTTGGACATCCCGCTGGGGGAAGTGGATCGCGTGGCGCGGCTGATCCCTAACGTGCCGGGCAAACCGGTCTCCATTGCCCAGGCGATGGAGCAGGAGCCGGACTTGAAGGCGCTGTATCAAAGCACGCCGTACATCAAGCGGCTGCTGGATACGGCGCAGCAACTTGAAGGCGTCACGCGGCACGCCAGCACCCACGCCGCCGGGGTGCTCGTCTCCGACAAGCCGTTGGTGGAATATCTGCCGTTGCATCGACCCACCAAAGGCAGCGGCGAAGGCCCCATCGGCTGCGTTTCGCAGTGGCCGATGGAGATTGTGGACGCGATGGGGATGCTCAAGGTGGACTTCCTGGGGCTGCGCACGCTGACCCACATGCGCAAGGTGTGCGAGTGGGTCGAAAAAGAGCATGGCCGCAAGTTGGATTTGCACACGATCCCCTACGAGCGCGTGCCGGACGATCCGGAGCGCGATGCGGACGTGAAAAAGCTCTACGATCTGCTGGCGACGGGGGAAACCACCGGCATCTTCCAGGTGGAAGGCGCGGGCATGCGCCGCGTGCTCCGCGAGATGCGCCCCACGCGCTTCCAACACATCATCGCCGTGCTGGCTCTCTATCGCCCCGGCCCGATGGACAACATCCCCACGTACATCCGTCGGCTGCACGGCGAGGAGCAGGTGCGCTATCACCATCCGATCCTGGAAAAGATACTGGCCGATACCTACGGGATCATCGTGTACCAGGAACAGATTATGCAAATAGCGGTGGCGATGGCGGGATACAAACCCGGCGAAGCCGATATGATCCGCAAGGCCGTGGCGAAGAAGAAGAAGAAGTTGATGGAGAAGCACAAGAAGATGTTCCGCGAAGGCGCACTCAAAAACGGCATCCCGTCCGAAGTTTCGGATGCGGTGTGGGCCGATATTGAGTTCTTCGCCCGCTACGGCTTCAACCGCGCTCATGCCACGGATTACGCGGTCATCACGGCGCAGACGGCGTACCTGAAGGCGCATTACCCGATGGAGTTTATGACCGGTCTGATGACCACCGAGCAGCACAACACCGAGAAGCTCGGTTTGCTGATCACCGAGACGCGGCGCACCGGAATCGAGGTGCGCCCGCCGGACGTGAATCATTCCGACGTGGAATTTTCCATTGAGCGCGGGGCGGACGGGCAACGCTACATCCGCATCGGCTTGGGGGCGATCAAGAATGTGAGTGATGAGGCGATGCGCATGATCGTCGCGGCGCGGAAAGAGGGCGGCCCCTTCGCCTCGCTGGACGACTTCGCCGAGCGGGTGGACCTGCGCAAGCTCAACCGCAAGACGCTCGAATGTCTGATCCAAGCCGGGGCGATGGATGCTTTCGGGCCGCGCCCCGCGCTGCTGACGATCATTGACACGCTGCTGGGCGTCAGCAGCCGCATTCACGCCGCCCGCGAGGTGGGACAATTCTCGCTCTTCGGGAAAGAGACCGTCGGGCAGTCGATCACGCTGCCGCCCTTCGCGCCGCCCATCTCGCGGAATCAATTGCTGGCCTGGGAGAAGGAATTGCTGGGCACGTACCTTTCGGAGCATCCTTTGACCAACCTGGAACGGCAATTGCTGGAGCAAGGATTGGTGAGCACGACCATCGGGAAGCTGGCGATGGAGTCACTGGGGCAGCAAATGACCGTGGTGGGCATGGTGCAGCGGGTGCGCCGCATCAATACCAAGAAGGGAACGGTGATGGCCTTCATCACGCTGGAAGGTGTGGACGGCACGGCTGATGTGGTGGTGTTCCCGCGCACTTTTGAGCGGTTCAAAGAAGTCCTGCTGCCGGAGCAAATCTTGGTGGTCAGCGGTAAGCTGGACAATCGCACCGAGCGCGAGGATCATCCGCTGTTGGCCGATTGGTTCAAGAGGCCGGAGGAACTGTTACATCCGGTGGCCGCCTCGCAGGTCAACGAAGCTCCCATGCCTTACGACCTCGCGGAGGAGCCGGAGCTGCCGCCTGAGCCGCCGGTCCCTGCGCCGACTGCGCCCCCGCCTCCGCCGGATGTGCCGCCGGAGCCGAGCATCCTTTACATCACCTTCCGGCGCAGCGGCGACGCGCAGCGCGACTTTGCGCAGCTTTCGCGCCTGCATCACTTGCTGACTGCCGAATCTGGGCCGGATCGCTTTGTCGTGGTGCTCCAGGGCAACAGTCACACGGTGGAGCTGGATTTCCCCAACGCCCACACGCGCGTGACGCCCCAGTTGCGGCAAAAACTCCATACGCTGGATGCGGTGCGCGATTTGCGGGTGGTGATCGCTTGAATCGGCCTCCGGCGCATGTTCCAGGATTGACTTTGGTTGTATAATTGGACTAATTGACAAATAGGGAGGTGCTATGTTTAAGTGGATATGGTCTTCGGTAGTTATGGCGGGCACTGCATTGGCCGCAGTGGGCAAGCCGATGGATACCGGGGTTTGGGAAGGATTTGTGAACTTCGGCAGCAAAGAGACCGTGGCGAACTTCCGCAAGTGTAACTCCAAGGAAATTTGGTGGCTGCGTGGCAAGCAGTACAGCGATACGGCGGAGGAGATGCGAAGGCGGCACGCGGAGTTGACTTCCAGCCCTTACGATCAGGTGTACGCTCGCTTGCGCGGGGAAGTGAGTAAGAACAAGGGTCAGTTTGGCCCGTTGGGAACGTACCACCGCGTGTTTTACGTTACCGAGATTATTGAGATGCGGGAGAAACGCCCTACCGATTGCGCGGCTGAGTAGCGTCCTCGCCGAGATGCAAAGGCGCAGAGAACTCGCCATCTTTCGCGGCGATCTCTGCGCCTTTTGTGGTGTTTAGGCGACGTTAGTTTGCCACCACGAACGCAGCCTCGCGGCGTGATGGCCGGGGATGATGGTCAGGTGGTTGCCCAGCGGGGCGCGAAGCAGCTCCCCTACGTGCCCTTGGGTGAGATGAATTTCCGCTTGCGTGCGGCAGAGGTTTTCTGCGTAGCCGTCTCGGATCAAGTCTCCTTCGGCTAGCCAGAGTTTCCTGAGCCGTGTTCCCCCGATGCGCAGCAGCGTTACCGGGCCGAGGGGCAAATCCCCTTGGATGCCCAGTCCCAGCCCCGATTCAAAATGTGACCTCAGCCGATAGCTTTTGACGCGCTTGAGCGGCACGGTGCAATGAGCGACCCACAAGGTGTTGTCGGCTTCGTGTACCTGGGCCGGATTGGCCATCCAGGGAATCGCGCCCAGCAGTTGATGCGTCCAGATCATGCCCAGCGTGCTGACCAAATCCCCTTCGCACGCGGCGATCACGCCCTCATCGTTGAGCCGCGCCAGGGCGTAACATCCGGTGGTGTGTAGCCGCGTCACCAGATCGAAGCAGCGCAAGGTGAGCGCGTCCAATCGTCGCTCGGCGACGATCTGCTTGAGGGCCAGGTAGACACGCACGACGGCCTCCACATCCTGCGTGGTCGGCTCGCGGACTTCGGTCGCGGCGGCGCGGAGTTGCTCCGCCACCAAGGCGACTTCTGCCGCCGGGATGCGCGGTATTGCGCGGATCAGGGTTTCCAAGTCCACCGGCACGACCGTCGGCCCCCACGTTTGACGCACTACCTCGGCCTTGGGGCTGCTGGCGACCAGCCAATCGGAAGGATCGCCGACCAGCCCCACGCGCATTTGGCGCAAGGTGTGGCGTATCGACACCCCTTGCACTGCCGCGACGATGTCTCGATGGGTTTGCTCGCGGGTGTCCTTTCCCAGGTAGAAGATGCGCCCGGCTGCGCCATCCTGCTGCAACCGCGCCAGGACTTCCAGCGCGGCGGGCAGGGAGTTGTTCCCCGGATGGGCGATCAGGTAGACCGGCTCGTCGGGGGCGAGGCGGCGGCGTTGTTCGCGCAGGGTGAGGATTTTCTGCTCGGTGCCGCCGGTGACGACGAAGTAGAACAACGGTTCGGGGCGCGAGAGGTCTGCTTCCCGCCATTGCTGCCCGCCGCGCTGCTCCAGTTCGGCGGTGTACTCCCCGATGATGTCGGGGAAGGTGCTCTCGTCTTGTAGCACGGATGCTACGGGGATAAAGCCAAAGTTTGTCATTGGTGCCTCCTGTTGTTAAAAAGTTAAGCGGTCCCGAATTGGCGGTCACCGGCATCGCCCAGGCCGGGCACGATGAATCCGTGCTCGTTGAGGTGATCGTCCAGGGCGGCGAGGTAAATGTCCACATCGGGATGCTGTTGTTGCAAATGCTCTACGCCTTCCGGCGCGCCGATCAGCCCCATAAATTTGATGCGGGTGGCACCCCACTTTTTGAGGATGTCCACTGTTTTCACCGCCGAGCCTCCGGTGGCCAGCATCGGGTCCAAGATCAGGCAAATGGAAACGGTCGGGTGGATGGGCAGGCGATTGTAGTAGGCGACCGGTCGCAAGGTATGTTCGTCCCGAAAGAGGCCGATGTGCCACACTTCGGCGGAAGGGATCATCTCCCAGATGCCTTCCACCATCCCCAGGCCGGAGCGCAGGATGGGGATCAGGCCGATGGTGTCTTTGATGTGGTGCCCTTGCGTCGTGGTGAGGGGCGTTTCTACGTCGATGGGCGAGACGGCGAGATCGGCGGTGGCTTCGTAGGCCAGCAGCAAGGTGATCTCGCGGATCAGCTCGCGGAACTGTTTGGAGTCCGTGCGCTTGTTGCGCAGAATGGTCAATTTGTGCTTGACCAGCGGATGTTGGGAAACGTGTAACATCGTAGCTCCTTTTTGAACTTGGGTGAACTGTAACCGTGGTGTATTCTACCTCATCCGGCCTCGGCAAACAAAAAGCGGCGATGGAATGACATCGCCGCTAGATTGGCTGAGCCGGATCAACGCCCCATAAACTTCACAAAGCCGTGGATGGCCGAGCCTTCGCCCTGGCTTTCGCCGCCGGCTGAGGGGGCAAATTGCAAGATGCGGTCGGCGAGGCGGGAGAAGGGGAGCGATTGCAGCCACACGCGCCCGGTCCCCTGGAGGGTGGCGAGGAAGATGCCTTCTCCGCCGAAGAAGACGGATTTCAGGTTGCCCGCTCGCTGGATGTCGTATTGGATGGTTTTTTCGAAGGCCACGATGCAGCCGGTATCCACCAAAAGCCGCTCGTTGTTCAAGCGGCGTTCAATGATCGTGCCGCCGGCGTGGATGAAGACCATGCCATCCCCGCGCAGCCGTTGCAGGATGAATCCTTCCCCGCCGAACAGGCCGGTGCCCAGCTTTTTGTTGAAGGCGATGCTGATCTCCGTGCCCAGGGCGGCGCAGAGGAACGAATCTTTCTGGCAGAGCAATTCGCCGTTGGCTTCGTCCAGGTCTATGGCGATGATTTTGCCCGGATAGGGTGCGCCGAAGGCGACGTGCTTCTTGCCTTGCCCGATGTTGGTGAAGTGGGTCATAAAGATGGATTCTCCGGTGAGCACGCGCTTGCCGGCCCCGATGAGTTTGTCCATCAGCCCGGCGCGGGGTTTGGAGCCGTCGCCCATTTTGGCTTCAAAGGAAATGCCGTCCTCCATGTACATCATCATCCCGGCCTCGGCGACCACGGTTTCCTGCGGGTCTAGTTCAATTTCCACGAATTGCAGGTCATCTCCGAAAATTTGATAGTCTACTTCATGGCTGTGCATAGGTTCCTCCTGTTGCTAGATGAATTTCATACGACACGCTAACGGGCGTGTTTCACGATTCGTAGCCGTTGGGGTTCTGGGATTGCCAACGCCAGGCGTCCTGGCACATTTCCTCCAGGGTGTGCGTGGCTTGCCAGCCCAGTTCTCGCTGCGCCAAGGTGGGGTCGGCGTAGATTTCGGCGATGTCGCCGGGGCGGCGGTCAACGATGCGGTAGGGCAGCGTTTTGCCGCAGGCTTTCTCAAACGCGGCGAGCACTTCCAGGACGCTGTAGCCGTGTCCGGTGCCCAGGTTGTAGGTGACGATGCCGGGGTGATCTTGCAATTTTTCCAGGGCCTTCAGGTGACCAAGGGCCAGGTCAACGACGTGCAGGTAGTCGCGCACGCCGGTGCCGTCGCGGGTGGGATAGTCGCCGCCAAAGACGCGCAGGTAGGGCAATTTCCCCACGGCCACTTGGGCGATGTAGGGCACCAGATTATCCGGCGTGCCGTTGGGGTCCTCGCCGATTTTCCCGCTAGGGTGTGCGCCTACCGGGTTGAAGTAGCGCAACAAAGCCACGTCCCAGGTGGGATCGGCTACGTACAGGTCGCGCAGGATTTCTTCAATCATTAGTTTGGTGCGTCCGTAAGGGTTGGTGGGATGTCCGGTGGGCATGTCCTCTCGCACCGGCACAGATGGCGGTGTCCCGTAGACAGTGCATGAGGAACTGAAGACCATGGTTTTCACTTCGTGAGCTTGCATCACCTCGCACAGGGTGAGCGTGCCAGTGACGTTGTTGCGATAGTAGCGCAAGGGTTGTTGTACCGATTCGCCCACGGCTTTAAGCCCGGCAAAGTGAATGACGGCCTCTATCGGCTCCCGGTCAAACACGCGCTCCAGCGCGGGGCGATCCAGCAGGTCCACGCGATAGAAGCGCAAGGGCCGCCCGGTGATCTCTTGCACGCGCGTCAGGGCTTCTTCTTTGCTGTTGGAAAGGTTATCTACGACGACGACTTGATGTCCGGCTTGCAGTAGCTCCAATACCGTATGGC
>WFQZ01000122.1 GCA_015486785.1 Thermoflexales bacterium | reverse complement strand
GGGTTGGAAATTGAGCCGCCCACTTTGTGCCCGGAATGTCGCCGCCAAGAAATCATGGGGCCGGGGCTGCACAGCGGCGTGATCAAGTGGTTCAACGCCGAAAAACACTTCGGCTTCATTGAGCAGAGCGATGGGAGCGACATCTTCTTCCACCACACCGCCGTCGCTCCGGAGGATTTACCCAAGATCGCGGAACGGGTCGCCGTGTGGTACGAAGTCGAGACCTCGGAGCGCGGCCCGCAGGCGATTAACGTCCACGTGCGGGAGTGAGATGGGGCCGGACGTTGATCTTGGCTGGCTTTCCCAACGGCGATTCGTCACCCACAAGCGATGGCGCGGCGGCACGTGGGGCGAACGCCGCTCCACCAGGCGCGGGCAAGGGCTGGAGTTCGCCGACTACCGCGAATACACGCCCGGCGACGATCCGCGCCGTGTGGATTGGAATCTCTACGCCCGCCTAGATCGCCCCTACGTCCGACTCTACGAGGAGGAAGAAGACCTGGCCGTGACCGTGTGGCTTGATGGCAGTGCCTCGATGCGTTGGGGCGAGGAAGCTGCCGCCCGCTGGCCCAAAGCCGTGCATCTGGCGTTGTCGCTGGGGATGATCGCCCTGCTGGGCGGCGACTTGCTGCGGGGGATGTGTGCGCGGCCCGCCGCCGCCGTTTTCGGCCCCTTGCGCGGGCGCGGGCGGATCGCTCGGTTGGGAGCAGTGGATCGCGGCCTTGGAGGCCGGAGGCGCGAGCTACGTCCGCGCCTCGTTGCAACAGTTGGCCGCGATGCAAACCCGCCCCGGCCTGGTGCTCCTGCTCAGCGACGGCTACAACCCCGAAGAGTTGAGCGCGGGCCTGGCGACCTTGGCCCCGCGAGGCCACGAGATCGTGTTGCTGCACCTGTTGACGCCCGATGAGCTGCGTCCTTCGCTGCGCGGCGACCTGCGGCTGGTGGATACGGAGACCGGTCGCCGCCGCGAGGTCACGGTGGACGGCGCGATGTTGGCGGCTTACCGCCGCCGCCTGGAGAAGTGGCAGCGTTCCCTGCGCTCGCTGATGGGCAAGTACGGCGGACGTTACGTCCTCTTGCGCACCGATTTGCCGCTCAAGCGATTGGTGGGGGAAAGCCTGCGTCATGCCCACGTTGTCCGTTGAGTCTTTGCTGCGGGCATCGAGCCTGCGCTTGCAGGCGATCACAGATCGCCCGCGCCTGGAGGCCGAGCTGTTGTTGAGTCACGTCCTCGGCTGCCCCCGCATCGCTCTGTGGACGGCCCCCGAAGCTCCCGTGACGGCGGCGCAAGCGCAAGCCTTCCGCGATCTGCTGGAGAGACGCGCTGCCGGTGAACCGTTGCCCTACCTCACCGGGCGGCGCGAGTTTTACGGTCTGTCGTTCATCGTGACCCCGGCGGTGCTCATTCCGCGCCCGGAGACCGAATCGCTGGTGGAGCTGGCCTTGGCTTGGCTGGAGGGGCATCCTGCCGCGCTGGTGGCCGACATCGGAACCGGCTCCGGCTGCATCGCGGTGACGGTTGCTCGGCTGGCGGCGCAAACGCGCGTCTATGCGGTTGACATTTCCGCCGATGCGCTGGCTGTGGCGCGGCGTAACGCGGCGCAGCATCACGTGGCCGAGCGCATCACTTTCCTGGAAGGCGATCTCCTGGCGCCACTGCCGGAGCCGGTGGATTTGTTGATCGGCAATCCGCCCTACGTGGCCGAATCGGCGTGGGACACTTTGCCGCCCTCGGTGCGCCGTGAGCCGCGCGAGGCTCTGTTGGCCGGCCCGCGAGGGTTGTCCTTGCTGCGGCGATTGTTGCAGCAAGCCCCGGCGGCTCTACGGCCCGGCGGCGCGGTGCTGCTGGAGTTGGGCGAGACGCAGGGGAAGGCGGTGGCGCGTCTGGCGCGGGATTCGTTCCCCGCCGCCGAGGTGCGTTTGCGGCGCGACTTGGCCGGAAAGGTGCGCTTTTTGAGCGTGCAACTGCCCTGAAGATGGAGGTGGAAATGCGCATTGTCATCCCTGAGTTTTTGTCCCAGGAGATTCAAGAGCAGGCGGGCGAGTGGCCTGAGCCGCTCACGTGGATCACGGTATCCCGCGAGGGGCGGTTTTCCGCGCCTCCGCAGGATGTGGAGGTGGTGGTGTTGCCGTGGAACTTGCAGCCTCAGGCGATGGCGGAGCTGTTGACGCCCACGGTGCGTTGGTTTCACTCGGTGAGTGCCGGGGTGGATGACGTGTTGGAGGCGTACTTGCGCGACCATCCGGCGGTGCTCACCAACGCGCGGGGCGTTTTTGATGTGCCGATTGCGGAGACGGTGTTGGCGTACATTTTGATGATCGCCAAGCGGCTGCCGGAATTGCTGCGGCAGCAACAGGCGCACCGTTGGCACAGTTTGAGCTTGCGCGAGGTGGCCGGGCTGACTTTGGGGCTGATCGGCACCGGCGGGATTGGGCGGGAGATCGCCTGCCGCGCTCACGCGCTGGGGATGCGGGTGCTCGCTACCCGACGGCATCCGGAGCGACCGGTCCCGTGTGTGGAGGCTCTGTGGCCTCCGGCGCGGATTTCGGAGCTGTTGGCCGAGGCCGATTTTGTGGCGTTGGCCGTGCCC
>WFQZ01000121.1 GCA_015486785.1 Thermoflexales bacterium | reverse complement strand
TCCCGTATCTGGGGTTGCTATGAGACAACGACTTATTAGCGCGGCAGTGTTGCTGCCGATTGTGTTGGCCGCGATCATTTTGGGCGGATGGCCCTACGCCGCTTTCATCAGCATCGCTTTTCTGGCCGCCGGATGGGAGTATGTACAGATGTTGCGGCGAGTGCAGTATCAGATTCCCATCTCTATGGTGTGGCTGGTGGAGGCTTTGTGGCTCGCCGATGCGGTGTGGGGCGCGGGCCGGTGGGCTGCGCCGGGAATGGCCGGTCTGGTGCTGTTGACCGCCGCGTGGAGTTTGTTCCGCCGCCGCCAGTTCCCTCAATCGCACGCGCCGAGTGCTTGTTGGGCCTTGGCGCTGGCCGGAGGGGTGTATCTGGGCGTGGGGGGCGCGTATCTCCTCCGCTTGCGAGCCTTGCCGGAGGGTTTGTGGTGGACGTTGACCGCGCTGCCGGTGGTGTGGCTGGCGGATACCGGGGCCTACGTGGCGGGGCGGAAGTGGGGACGGCACAAGATCGCTCCGACCATCAGCCCCGGCAAGAGCTGGGAAGGTTACGCCGGGGAGCTGGCGGGCGGTGTGTTGAGCGGGGCCTTGTTGGGCGCGTTGTGGCCCTGGGTCGCCGGTATGCCGCTGGGATTGGATGTTCTGCGCGGCGCGTTGCTGGGGCTGTTGTTGGCCGCGCTGACCCCGTTTGGGGATTTTTTTGTCTCTATGATCAAGCGGGAAGCGGGGGTTAAAGACACCGGCTCTTTGATCCCCGGACATGGCGGGGCGTTGGATCGCCTCGATAGTTTGTTGTGGGCCGGAATTTTAACCTGGGGATTCGCCGTATTGTTTGGAGGATAACGTGTATTCAAAAATCATTACCATTGAGCAGCACATTTTGGCCGGGGAGAAGCGACACCCGGAGGCCACCGGGGTTTTCTCTAACTTGTTGTATGACATCGCCTTAGCGGCTAAGATCATCGCGCGGGAAATCCACCGCGCCGGGCTGGGAAAGTGGCTGGGCGAAGCGGGCACGATCAACGTGCAGGGCGAAAAGCAGATGAAGTTGGACATCTTCGCCAATGAGACGCTCATTCGGATGAACAGTTTTACCGGGCGCGTGGGCGTGATGGCGACGGAGGAGATGGAGCTTCCGGTGCCGCAAACGCCGATTATGCGCGACGAGGGGAAGTACGTACTGATCTTTGATCCACTGGACGGCTCTTCAAACATTGACATCAACGTGACGGTGGGCACGATCTTCGCCATCTACCACCGCCGCAGTGCGCCGGGATCGCCCGGCACGTTGGACGATTGCCTTCAGCCGGGGCGCGACCTCGTCGCTGCCGGGTACGTGATCTACGGCTCCAGCGTGATGATGGTCTACACCACCGGCGACGGCGTGCATGGCTTTACGTTGGACCCGTCGTTGGGTGAGTTCCTGCTCTCGCACCCCAATATCCAAATTCCCCAGAAGCCGCTGTACTACAGCACCAACTTCGCGTATGAGGACATCTGGAGCGAAGGCGTGCGCCGCTACACGGACTACCTGCGCGGGCGCGAGCCGGAAGAGCCAAGCGCGTCTCTTTCTACCCGCTACGTCGGCGCTCTGGTGGCTGATTTCCACCGCAATCTGTTGCGCGGCGGGGTTTTCTACTACCCGATGCTCTACCGAGACCCGCAGCATCCCAAGCCCAAGATGAGATTGCTGTGCGAGGCCGCTCCGGTGGCGTTCATCGCGCAACAGGCCGGCGGGTATGCTTCCGATGGTCACGGGGACATTCTGGACATTGTGCCCACAGAATTGCATCAGCGGGTGCCCTTGTTTATCGGTAACCGCGACTTGGTAGAAAAAGCGGAGACATACATCCGGCGGTATGGTTAGCTTGCAAACTTCAAGGAGGCTGCTGTGAATCAAAAGCGTAAAACCGACGAGCAAACATCCCCTGCTGAGGAGGCTCAGTCTCAGGTTACGCCACCAGATGCGAGGGAAAAAGTAGCCTTGGCTAAAGAAGAAGCCGAGGCAATGGATGCTGAATTACGCCGTCTGGATATGAACAAGTTGGAGCAAATGCGCTTGTCGGAGCTGCGGGATTTAGCGCGGCGTTACAGCGTCTCCGGCTACAGTCGGCTGAAGAAAGACGACCTGATCCTGTTGCTGCTCAAGGCCAAGGCCGAACGTTTGGGCTTGAGCTTTGGGGGCGGGATTCTGGACATCACGCACGACGGCATTGGCTTCTTGCGTACCGCGCGTTACCTTTCGGGGACCGAAGTGGTGTATGTTTCGCAAAGTCAGATCCGCCGTTTCGGCCTGCGTACCGGTGACGTGGTGATCGGGCAGGTCCGTCCGCCCAAGGATTCGGAGAAGTACCATAGTCTCCTGCGCATTGAGACGGTGAACGGGATGGACCCGGAGACGGTGAAGCAGCGGCCTCGTTTTGAGCGGCTTACGCCGGTATTTCCCACCGAGCGGTTTAACCTGACCACTTCCCCGCACAACATTACCCAGCGGCTCTTGGAGTTGGTCGCGCCTATCGGCAAGGGGCAGCGCGGACTGATCGTCTCACCGCCCAAGGCCGGAAAAACCACCGTGCTCAAGCACATTGCCAACAGCATCTCGGCCAACCATCCCGAAGTCCACTTGATGGTGGTGCTCATCGGCGAGCGGCCTGAGGAAGTCACCGATATGGATCGCGCGGTGGAGGCCGAAGTGATCAGCTCCACCTTCGACGAGACGACGTTGCACCAGACGAAGGTCGCCGAGATGGCCTTGAACCGTGCCAAGCGGCTGGTGGAGATGGGGCGCGACGTGGTGATCCTGCTGGACAGCCTGACGCGCCTGAGCCGTGCCTACAACCTGGTGGTGCAGCCGAGCGGGCGTACGCTCTCCGGCGGGCTTGATCCTGCCGCGCTCTACCCGCCCAAAAAATTCTTCGGCGCGGCGCGGAACATTGAAGAAGGCGGCAGCTTGACGATCCTCGCCACCTGTCTGATTGATACCGGCAGCCGGATGGACGACATGATCTACGAGGAATTCAAAGGAACGGGCAACATGGAACTGCACTTGAACCGCAAACTTCAAGAGCGACGCATCTTCCCGGCCTTTGACATCATCCGCTCCGGCACGCGGCGCGAAGAATTGCTCTTGGATAAGCCTACCCTGCGCAAGGTGTGGCTGATGCGGCGGATGCTTTCCCAGATGGTCTCCGGCTCGGCCGGCACCCACGGCTATGACATCGCCACGGCCACGGAAGCCTTACTGCAACAGATGCGCAAAACGCGCACCAATCGCGAGTTCCTGGATTTACTCTCGCGCAGTATGAAGTGAGGCCGCAGCCCCCGTTTATGTGGATCGCGCACGGATTACAAACCCTCTCTCCGCAACCACCCTCCGGGTTGACTGTCGGCACGTTTGATGGCGTGCATCTGGGCCACCAAGCCCTCATCCGCTGGTTTGTCCAGGAAGCGCGGGCCTCACGCCTGCAACCGGTGGTGATGACCTTCGACCCGCTGCCTCGGCGGGTGCTGCGCTCCGGCGAATTTGGACAGATTGCCTCGCTGGAGGAGCGATTGTCCCTGCTTTCCCGTCTGGGTGTGGCCGGCGTGATCGTGCAGCCGTTCTCGCTGGAGTTCGCCGCGCTTCCGGCGCAAGACTTCGTGACTTCCCTGGTGCAACGGGCGAACTTGCGCGGTCTGTGGACCGGGAGCGACTTCGCTTTGGGCCGGGGGCGTGAAGGTGACATCGGTTTTCTGCGGCAGGCCGGACGGCAGATGGGCTTTTCCGTGCATGTGATGGATCACGTGGTATGGTGGCGCGGGGCGCAAGTGCGCAGCACGCGCATCCGTCTCTCCCTCAAGCGGGGCGACCTGCGTGACGTGAACGGCTGTTTGGGTCGCCCCTACCGTCTGTGCGCGGAAGTTGTCCACGGCGAGCAGCGCGGGCGCACGCTGGGCTTCCCCACGGCCAACCTCAACCCGCCCTCACAGCGATTGCTGCCCGCTAACGGCGTTTACATCTGCCGCGCCACGCTGCCCCAAGGGCACTTTGTGGCGATCACCAACATCGGCACGCGCCCCACCTTTGACCATCACCCGGTGGTGGTGGAAGCGCACTTGCTGGAATTTGACGAAGACATTTACGGGGTCAAGCTGACGTTGGATTTCTTGCACCGGTTGCGGGCGGAACAGAAATTCCCCTCCGCCTTGGCACTGGTGGCTCAGTTGGAACAAGATCGGCTTGCCGCGCAGGCTTGGTCTCGTACCCACGCAGTTTAACCACCGCTAAACTAACGACGTTGGCGGTGCAATTTTATTCATCAGGAGGTAGAAAGATGGCTCTGATCTTTTTGGATACGGCGAAGCTGGAGGAGATCTCCGAAGCGGCCTCGTGGGGCATTCTGGATGGGGTGACGACTAACCCCACCTTGATGTTCCGGGCCGGAACGGCGGATCGCAAGACGCAGACCCAGCGCATCGCGGAGATTGTCAAAGGCTCGGTCAGCGCGGAGGTCATCAGCACTGATGCCCAGGGCATGATTGAAGAGGCGCGGGAGATTCTCACCTGGTCGGAATACGTCTACGTGAAGATTCCCGCCACGCCGGAGGGATTCAAGGCGATGAGCGTAATTTCCGGCTGGCCCAACGGGCGCATCAATGCCACGCTCATCTTCTCGCCCAACCAAGCGTTCCTGGCGGCGAAGGCCGGCGCGAGCTACGCTTCGATCTTCGTCGGGCGGCTGGACGACGCCGGGTTGGACGGGATGGAAGTCGTGCGTCAGACCCGCGCGATCTTTGACAATTACGCGCTGGATTGCCAGGTGCTGGCGGCCAGCATCCGCCATCCGGCGCACGTGACGCAATCGCTCTTGGCCGGGGCGGACATCCTGACGATGCCCTTCCCGGTGCTCAAGAAGATGGCCGGAAGTCCTTTCACCGACGCCGGACTTAAAAAGTTCCTAGAGGACTGGCGCAAGGTCGCTAACGCCTAGCCGGATGTGTCAATCGTAAGCCCGAAGTGGGTAAACCTTTCACTTGTTGGACAACTGACCCTTGATTATGCTTAGAAACAGCGTGACCGAACAGGGGCGATTGGAGAATCGCCCCTCCACAATTGTTATCGTTTACTGATCAGTTTAGGAGGATACGTTATGAGTAAAGTGCAAGACCCTCGTTTGGAAAAGCTCCTGGCGATGCGAGAGCAAGCCGCCCAAGGAGGCGGTGCGGCTCGCATTGAAAAGCAGCACGCCAAGGGCAAAATGACCGCCCGCGAGCGGCTGGATAAGTTGCTCGATGCCGGCACCTTTCAGGAGTTGCAGCCTTTTACCAAGGTGAACCCTGACGATCCCAAAGCCTACGCCGGGGATGGCGTGGTCACCGGCTACGGGATGGTGGACGGTCGTCCGGTGTTCGTCTACGCGCAGGATTTTACCGTTGTGGGAGGCTCCGTCTCGCTGACGCACGCCCGCAAGATCGCGCAGGTGGTGGAGATGGCGATGCGCAACGGCACGCCGGTCGTGGGGATGTTGGATTCCGGCGGAGCGCGGATTCAAGAGGGCATTTTGGCCTTGCAGGGATATGGGGAACTCTTCCGCCAAAACGCGCTGGCTTCCGGCGTGGTGCCGCAAATTTCCGTTATGATGGGGCCGTGCGCCGGCGGCGCGGCCTACAGCCCCGCGCTCACCGATTTCATCATTATGACCGACCAAACCTCAATGATGTTCATCACCGGCCCCGACGTGGTGAAGAGCGTCACCGGGGAGCAGGTGGACCATCAGGGATTGGGTGGGGCGCAAGTCCACACCACCTTGAGCGGCGTGGCGCACTTTATGGGGCGCAGCGAGGACGAATCCATTGCCTTGACCAAACGCCTGCTTTCCTACCTGCCCTCCAACAACGTGGAAAGCCCGCCCTACGTCGAGCCGACCGACGATCCGCAACGCGCGGACGCCAAACTCAACACCATCGTGCCCGAAGACCCCAACACCCCTTACGACATGCGCGAAGTCATCCTCAGCGTGGTGGACTTGGGGTCGTTCTTTGAAGTTCACGCCGGTTGGGCGCAAAATGCCATCGTGGGACTGGCGCGGCTGGACGGGCACAGTGTGGGCATCGTGGCCCAGCAGCCGATGATGATGGCCGGCGCGTTGGACATCAACGCCTCCGACAAGATCGCCCGCTTCGTGCGCTTCTGCGACGCCTTCAACCTGCCGGTGATCACCTTCGCCGATTCGCCCGGATTCCTGCCCGGCGTGGGACAGGAGCACAGCGGCATCATCCGCCACGGCGCGAAGATCATCTACGCCTACGTGGAAGCCACCGTGCCCAAAATCTCCGTCGTCACCCGCAAGGGCTACGGCGGCGCGTACATCGTGATGAGCAGCAAGAGCTTGGGCGCGGATTTGCACCTGGCTTGGCCTTCGGCGGAACTGGCCGTGATGGGGCCGGACGGCGCGGTGAACATCCTCAACCGCCGTGACTTGGCGGCGGCGGAAGACCCCAAGTCGCTGCACGACCGATTGGTGGCCGAGTACCGCGAAAAGTACGCTAACCCCTATCGGGCGGCGGAGTACGGCATCCTGGATAACGTCATTGAACCGGCGCAAACCCGCCCCGTGCTCATCGCGGCCTTGCGCGTCCTGCGCGAGCAAGTGCGCAACGTCCCGCCCAAGAAGCATGGCGTGATGCCGGTATAGGAGTGAGCTATGGGCGAATTACTGAACCAGACTTTGTACCTTACCGTGGTTGGGATGGGCATGACCTTTCTGGCGATTGGTGCGCTGGTCGCCAGCATGTACCTGATGACCGCGTTTATCAAGGACCGTAAAGTGGAAGAAGAACCGCTCGCGCCGGAAGACGAACCGGCGGACGTTTCCGCTCCGGAGAGCGACGAACGCTCTTTGGCGGCGGCGGTCGCCGTGGCGGTGGCCTTGGCGACTCAGTCCGTGGCGACGGCGACGGCCGGCGGGACGGCCTCTACCGCGGATTGGAGTGCCTACGTCCGTGGACAACATCTTTCGATGCGGCAGCAGTACGAAGCGCGTAAACGCCGCTAAGCTCAACGATTCAAGGAGAAGAACCTATGCCTGTTTATCACGTCACTGTTGGTGAAAAAACCTATACTGTGGAAGTCCCCAATCCCAGCGAACGCCCGGTGCGGGCTATCGTGGACGGGGAAACGATGGTCGTTGATGTGGAAACGACCGCTGCCGCTGCTCCGGCGGTCGCCGCGCCGGCGGCACCGGTGCCCTCTGCCCCCGCGCCGGCGGCGGCTCCGCCCTCGGCGGCGAGCGCGTCCCCCGGCACCATCACCGCCCCGCTGCCCGGCACCGTCGTCAGCATCTCCGTGGCGGTCGGCGAGCGGGTCGAACGCGGCCAAGAGCTGTGCGTGCTGGAAGCGATGAAGATGAACAACCCCATCCGCGCCCTGGGGCCGGGGACGGTTGCCGAGATTTTCATCCGCGTGGGAGAGCAAGTGCCCCACGGCGCACCCTTGATGGTGCTCAAAGGTTAGTCTGATGAAGTCACTCCCGCAGCCCTCGCCGCTTGATGCGCAGTTGGCCGCCCAAACGCAAGATTTGGACTGGACATTGGCGCATTTCCCTTTCGTGGCCAACATCACCACGCTGGCGGCTGAGTGCGACGTGGCTCATTCCCCCACGATGTCCGTGGCCAGCTGCCGCAATCTGCCCCAACCGGTGCTCTCGTTTCTCGGCTCCTCGGCGGACTTGCTGGCAAATTACGCCACTTTCCTGGCCGATCCCGGCAGCGAAATGACCTTGACCGTCAACGAGGAACAACTCCAAGTGGCTCAAGAGGCCTTTGAGGTGCTGGAAGTGCATCCTTTGTGGCAGATGGTGCGCTGCGATCCGCTGGACTGGTCGCCCCGCATCCCGCCCCGCCGCTTGGGGCCGGGGGATTGGTCGGCGATGAAGTCACTGGCGCGGGCCGAGAAGGTCGCCTTGGAGGCCTTTACCAAAGACCCGTTCGCGCAAGGGCCGGCCTTTGGCGTGTGGGAGAAACGTCGCTTGCAGGCGATGGGCATGACCTTGATCCGTCTGCCCCGCGCGGCGCACATCGGGAACGTGCTCGTGCGCCGCGAGTGCGAGGGGCAGGATCACGATCTGACCGTGATCGCCGCGTTGACCAATGCCTTGCTGGCGGAGGACTGCTGCGCTTTCTTGATGCTGCCTCAGGCGGAGGAGGCCGCGTCCAGGCGATTGGAGCATCTGGGCTTCCAAAAAGCCCGCTTGATGTACCGGATTCGCTGCGTGTTGCGGGAGGAACTACACGGACCAGCGCACTCAAACGCGCTTTAATCCATAGAACGAGGTTATGTTATGAACGGAATTGATCTCAGTGGTTTAGCTGCCGGTTTGTTAGCCGTTACCTGGCAAAGCATCTTGATGATGGCCGTCGGCGGCGTGTTGATTTACCTGGCTATTGCCAAGGAATATGAGCCGGTGCTGTTGTTGCCCATCGGCGTGGGTTGTATCATCGGCAACCTGCCGCTTTCGGCGATGATCTCGCCCGACGAGAACGGTATGTTGTACATCTTGAAGATCGCCGGGGTGAGCAATGAGCTGTTCCCGCTGCTGATCTTCGTGGGCGTGGGCGTGATGATGGACTTCCGCCCGCTGTTGGCCGAACCGCTCTTCGCGCTGATGGGCGCGGCGGGACAGTTCGGCATCTTCGGTACGTTGATCCTCGCGGTGCTGCTGGGCTTCCCGATGAACGAGGCCGCCAGCATCGGCATCATCGGCGCGATTGACGGCCCGACCAGCATCTACGTGGCCAATAAGCTGGCCCCGCACTTGCTGGGCGTGATTTCGGTGGTGGCTTACTCGTATATGAGCCTGGTGCCCATCATCCAGCCGCCGATTATGCGGTGGCTCACCACCAAGCAGGAGCGGATGACGCATATGGAATACGCGCCGCGTCCGGTTTCCAAGCTGGCCTTGGTGCTGTTCCCGATCATCGTGACCATTGCCATCGGTATTTTGGTGCCGCAGGCGGCCCCGCTGATCAGCTCGCTGATGCTGGGGAACTTGCTCAAAGAGTCGGGCGTGGTGCAGCGGTTGGCGCACGCTTCCGAAAACGAAATCATCAACGTTTCCACGCTGTTCCTCGGCCTGGTGGTGGGCAGCACGATGACCGCCGACAGTTTCATCCGCATGGATACGCTCAAAATCCTGCTGCTGGGGCTGTTCGCCTTCGGGCTGGATACGGCTGCCGGTTTGTTGTTCGGCAAGCTGCTGTACCTGGCCTCCGGCAAACGCATCAACCCGCTGATCGGCGCGGCGGG
>WFQZ01000120.1 GCA_015486785.1 Thermoflexales bacterium | reverse complement strand
GGTGGTATGTCTGCACCGTCCCGCCCAGGGCCGCCGCCGGTTCGGCGGGGGATAGGGCGAGGGTGGCGGGACGCTGTGCCGTGGTCACGTCGTACACGGTGGCGGAGCGGCCATCGTTGCCGGAGGTGGCCGTCACTTGCGCGAAGTCCGTTTCGCCGGTGGCCGTGCCGCCGGGCACAGTGACGGTCACGGTGATCGTCGCCGACGCGCCGCCCGCCAGCGTCACGGAGGCGGGACTCACGGAGACCGGCCAGCCTTGGCTTGAGCTGACGCTTAGGGCTACGGCATCACTTTGGCTGCCGCTGTTGGTCAAGGTGTGCGTGTACACTTGTGGAGCATCGTTCGCGTCCACGGAGACAGTCGCCGCGCGGTCGGGTGTCAGCCCCAGGGCGAAGGGGCGTTGCGCCACGATGAGATCGTCTTGCTGCACGGCGCGGCTGTCGTTGGCGGAAAGGGCGGTCACGATAGTGTGATCGCTCTGCCCGTGGAGCGCGTCGGCGGGCACGGTGACGGTCACGGTGACGCAGGTGGTCACGCCGGCGGAGAGGCTCACGTGCGTTGGGGTGATGATCACCGGCCAGCCGCGCGAGGAGGCGGCGGACAAGCTCACTTCATCATCCAACGGGCTGCGGTTGGTGAGGGTGTGGGTGTAGGTGTGGGATGTGCCCACGGACACCAATTGTTGCTCGTTGGCACTCAGGGCGAGATCGGAGGGGCGATAAACGGTGGTGGCGTCTTGCAGCGACGCTTGGACGTTGGGGTCACTTGCGGAGGTGGCGAGCAGCGTAGTCAACTCAATAGCGTCACGGGGTGCGGTGAGCGGCAGGGTCACGGTGAGCGAGACGATGCCGGAGGAGCGGGCGGGCAGGACGATGCTGCCCGGCGTCACGGCGACGGGCCAGCCGAAGCCGGAGAGCGCGGCCAGCGTGACCGTATCCGGCTGGGTGGAGCGATTGGCGAGCGTGTGGGTGTAGACGTGCGCCGTTCCGGCGGAGGCGGTCGCGCCACGGGGCGGGTTCAAGGTGAGGAAGGCGACCGTGCTGGAGGGGACGGCGGTCGTGCGGTCGTGGCTCGTCGCGGTGGCCGTGCCGTCAAGGGAGGTGGCGGTGATGGTGGTGACGTTTGTCTGTCCCACGGCGTCCGGCACTTGCACGCTGACGGTGATGACTGCCGCAGCTCCCGCCGCCAAGGTGAGGTTCGCCGGTCTGACGGCAGCGACCCACCCCAGCGAGTTTTGTGCGGTCAGGTTGAAGGTGTCTTCGCCGTTGCCGAGGTTTTGCAGCGCGTGCAAGTAAATCTGGGTGTGCTTGACCGGCGTAGCGGCGCGGCTATCGGAGGTGAGAGCCAGCGCGGAGGCTAACGCGGCCTCGGTATCCACGTCCGCCGATCCCACCACGAGCGCGTTCCGCTGCGAGACGGCGGTCACTTGCGCCGTGTCGTGGTCCCCGGCAGCCGCATCGGCGGGCACTTGGACGTAAACCCACAAGGTGGCCGCTGCTCCGGCATCAAGGAGCACCGAGTTTAGCTGCATCGTCTGCCCCGGCTGGGTGATGTATCCGGGCCAGTTGCCGTGCAACGAGAGGGCAAAGTCATCTTGCCCGGTGCCGGTGTTGGTGATGACGACCGTATGGGTGACCCAGGTTCCCGGTCGGCCCAGTTTAGTGCCGCCGTCGTAGAGTGAAACGCCGCCGACGCGGTACTCATAGGCACCGATGGTGGGATGCTCCTCCACCGGACGCGGGACGCCATCCAGGTCGGTAGCAGAGGCGGCGGTGTTACTTCCGGCATTCCGTAACCACGATCCCATTGACGGGTGATAATCGTGCGCAGCCGGAGAGGCGAAAGCCGGTTCGGCGCATAGATTGTGCCCTTGGTTCACCACGCCGGGCGGATAGGTGGGATCGGTCCCTTGTAAGTCGGAGTAGGAGGCAAGCACTTGGGAGTAGTCCATCCCGGAGGCATGGTCGTAGAGCACTGAGTTGCCCCACAAAACGGTGTTGACGACGTTGATGGTGGAGGTGATCGTTCCGGAGACGTAAACGCCCGCGCCGGTGTTGTTGGCGATGGTGTCGTTGGTGCTGTCAAAGTCCACGTTGCTCAGGTAGAGGCCGGAATCGCTGTTATCGGCGATGAGGTTGTTTTCGCTGCGCCCCCACAATGGTTCAGCCGCATCAACTGTATCCAGGATGCGCAGGCCGCCTTGGGAAGCGGCGGTGTTGGCGACGATCTGGTTGCGGGAAAGGAAATACTGGCTAAAGGCGGAGCTGGTGGAGTCGCCACCCACGATGGTCAAACCGCCGCCTATCCCCGTGGCCTGGTTTGCGCTGATGACGTTGTGGGTCATCAGCAAGCGGGAGTTGAGCTTGAGCGTGGTGAACATGCCCGCGTAGGCATGCTGGGCGACGTTTTGGGCGATGGTGTTTTCCCACATACGCAGCAATCCGTTGTCATTGAGTCCGACGTACAGGCCGCCGTAATCTCCGCCGGTGCTGCCGTTAGCATGCGCGGTGTTGCTGATGATCTGGTTGTACGAGAAGGCCGTCAGGCCGCCATTGGTGATCTCGCCGAGGTAGACGCCGCCGCCGTTTCCGCCGTTGACGGTGGTGCCGGAGAGTCCGGCGTGGTTGGCGGTGATGTCGTTTTGCGCAAAGGTCAATTGCGAGTGGTCTACATCGCCGAAGTAGATTCCGCCGTAATCTCCGCCGGATGAGTTGTGGGCGATCTGGTTATCCGCGAAGGTCATCCGTGCACCGAGGCTGAGGTGGGCCAGGTAGATCGCGCCGCCTTTGCCCTCCGCGCTGTTGGTCAGCCATTGGTTGTGCCGGAGATGGATGAGTGCGCCACTGTTGAAGCCGGAGGCGACGTAAAGCCCGCCGCCATCACCGGTGGCGTGATTGTTTTGGATGAGGTTGTTGCTCATGGTGAGCTGACTGCCGATCCGTATTTGGGTGAGGTAAAATCCCCCGCCGGGGTAAGCGGTGGTGCTGCTGATGGTGTTGCTCACGATGGAGTTGTTCTGGAAGTCGAAGCGCGAGGCGTTGTAGGTGTCGCCGAGGTAGAGACCTGCGCCGCTTCCGCCGGAGGTGTTTTGGGCGATTTCGTTGTGCTGCATGGAGACCGATGCGGCGTAGGAGAGTGATCCCATGTAGACTCCACCTCCGAAGCTGCCCGAATTGGTGGCGATGTTCTGGCGCAAGGTGTTGCGGTTAAAGAGAATCGCGCTGCCGCTTTGGGCCAGCGTGGCGAAGTACAGGCCGCCGCCGCCAGCGGTGGCGGTGTTGGTCACAATCGTGTTGTCGGTGAAGGTGATCACGGAGCCGGCGTTGGCCAGGGTAGCAGCGTAGACCGCTCCGCCCCGGGACGCGGCGTGATTGAGGGCGAAGGTGCTGTCTTTTACGGTCACGCGGGCGTGATAGGCGGCGTTGCTGAAGTAGATCGCGCCACCAGAAGTGCCGGCGGAGTTGTGCTCCAGCGTGGCCCGGCACATGGAGAACTCGGTGCCGTAACGGTAGGCGTTACTGTACAGGCCGCCGCCGGAGGTCCCGGCGATGTTGTGTTGGAACTGGGCGTCGTCGAAGGAAATTTGCGAATCATCTGCCGAGCCGAGGTACACGCCGCCGCCTTCACTCCCGGCTTGGTTAGCGGTAAATTCCGATTGGTCGGCGTATGCCTGCGCGTGGTTCACCAGGCTGGTGATGTGCAATCCGCCGCCGTTGCCGGTTTGGGCGGAGTTGCTGATGAAGTGCGTAGCTTGGAGGTGCAGCAAGGCTACGTTGGCGAGGGCCGATCCCACGGCTACGCCACCGCCGTTGGCAACGGCGGTGTTGGAAATGAAGCTGGTGTTTTCCAGGTGGATCACGGAATTATGGTCATCGGTATCAATGTACACGCCGCCGCCGCTGCCGGCAGCGGTGTTGCTGACGATGTGGCTATGGGTTAGGCGGATTTCGCTGCCGTACTCGGCGTAGAGCCACAGGCCACCGCCATTGCTGCCGGCGGTGTTGCTGATGATCTGCGCTTCGGGGACGACGAGGACATCGTGATCGTCGCCTCGCAGGGCGATCCCGCCGCCCAGCAGTGCGGAGCGATTGTAAGCGGCGTAGAGGTGCGCAATGGAGATGCGTGTATTGTAATGTCCATACACGTACCCGCCGCCGTGATGGCCGCCGGATTGGTTGTGGGTGCAGGAAAGTGCTTGGGTAAAGGTGAGGGCCGAGCTGTTGTTGACTTCTACCCGCAAGCCACCGTAGGCATCGGCGGATTGGTTATCCAGCACTTGCAGGGTTGTGCCGCTCAAGACGGAGTTGTAGTTGAGCACCATCCGCAAGCCGCCGTAGTCGTTTCCGGCCCGGTTATCCTGGAAGATGTTGTCGTTGAAGCTCATCCGGCTGAGATCGGAGACTTCAATGTAGCCGCCGCCGTAGCTGTTGCCGGCCTGATTGGCTTGGACGCGGTTGCGGCTGAAATCGCCGATGCTGTGGTCGGAGAGCACGTAGCTCAATCCGCCGTAAAGATCGCTGGATGTGGAATCAGCCGTGTTGCTCATCACGGTGTTGTCGGTGAAGCGGACGTTGCAGAAGCTATCCGCGTTCACCTGCAACCCTCCGTAGTAGTTGCCGGATGTGTTGCTCAGGATCGTGTTTCCGGTGAGCACGAGGGTGCTGGAAAGATGTACGCGGACGTAGGCCCCGGCGACGTTTGAGGTGGTGGTGTTGGTGGCCACGGTGTTGTGGGTCAATTGCAGGGTGATGCGGTTATCGCCGTTGGCGTAGATGCCTCCGTAGGTGGGCGACTGGTTGCCGCGCACGTAGTTATGCCGGATCAGGGCGGAAGTATCATCCGCGATGTCAACGTACAGCCCGCCGCCTCGGTTGGTGGCTTGGTTCTGCTGGAGGGTGTTATCGGTCACCGCGAAGGCCACGGCGTTGACTCCCTGGGCGTATATTCCCGCGCCGCGATAGGCAACGTTATGCGTCACTTGATTGTCCTGCATCGTGACCTGGGAACTGTGATCGCCGCTCACGTAGATCGCCCCGCCGTAACGAGAGCCATGGTTAGCAGAGAAGGTGTTGCTCTGCGCGGATAACAGAGAGCCGCCATCTAGGATGCAGGCCAGCCCGCCGCCGTCGTAAGTGGTGGTGTCGTTCCCGGCGATGGTGTTGGAAATAACGTTCAGTTGCGCCCCGGAGTTCAAGATGGCGTACAGGCCGCCGCCGTTGTGGGAGATGGTGTTACTCTGCACGGCGTTGTACTTGAGTTCAAGCGTGCTGTCTGTCTGCTCCGCGCTCATGCCGCCGCCGTACAGCAGGGAACTGTTGCCCGCCAGCGTGTTGCTCAGCACGTGGGCCGTCGTTCCCGTTGCCAGGTCAAACCAGATTCCGCCGCCGGTGCGCCCGGAGGTGTTGGTCATAACCAGGTTGTTGGTCAGGGTGACGACTGAGTTACCGGATAGGCTCGCGCCGATGCCGCCGCCGCGTCCCGGATTATCGGTAGAGCTGCCGGTGACCCTATTGTCGTGAATGAAGTTCCCGTTGAGGATGACCGTGCTGCTCCCGCCGACTTCCACGTGGACGCCGGCCCCGAATTTTCCGTAATCACTGCCCCCGCGAATCTCAAACCCGTCCAGGGTGATCGCCACGTTATTCCCGGAGATGGTCACCACCAGCCCCCCGGCGGTGGGGCTAATCACCGAGCCGTGCGCCGTGCGGCTTGCAAAGGAGGCGTCATACCCGCCCTCCAGGGTCAAGGACTTGGAAATCACCAGGTTTTCATCGTAAGTGCCGCTCTGCACCTTGATGGTATCTCCGGGGGATGCGCTGTTGATCGCGGTCTGGATGCTGCTTCCCGCCGAGACATTGATCACGTTAGCACGGGAGGGCGTTGCACTTCCCAGCAGCCCTATCAGAAGCAGCGACCCGATCAGTACAGCGAGTCCGATATTCAGCTTGACAATATCTTTCCTTCTCATTTCTGCTCTCTCCTCTGAAAAATAGAAATAACTGCTCCCGGCAAGCTCCTGGGCTGGCCGACCCGCAGTTACCCCAAAAGAAACGATTGCACTTGTTCCCAGAATAAGGGTAGATGTTCGTGCAGCATGTGGGTGTCGGGGACTGCGATCAGACTGACCATTTCGGGGTAGCGGGCGGCATACTGCCGGCTGTGTTCTATCGGGATGACGGCGTCTTCAATGCCGTGAATGATCCTCGTGGGCACAGCCGGGGGGATGGGCATGCGGTAGCTTTCGCCATCCGTTTCGATCAGTTGACGCAGGGGGAGGTCGCGTTGGAAGGCATGGTGGTAAACTCGGAAAGTCCCTTCCTCTGTGCCCGAGGCAACCGACTCAGGCAGCTTGGGACGATAGAAGAGCGCGGGGGCCAGCAGCAAGACCCGCCGGACGCCTTCATAGCGAGCGGCGTAGTGCAGCGCGGGCAGTCCGCCCAGGGAACTGCCGATCAGGCTGACGTGCGGCAACTCTCGGTCAAGGATAAATTGCCGCAGCCGCGCGATCATGCCGGATACGGTCATAAACTCAAAGTCGCGGGGCGTGGGGGTGAAGTCCAGGGCGTAGCATTGCACCTCCGGCAGGGCCTGGCACCGTTCACGCAGGAATACGGCCTTGGTGCCCTGAGAGGACGAAGCGAATCCGTGCAAGTAAATGATGGTGTTCATCGCCGCTGGTAAGTGCCCATCAACTCTGTATCGGTGAGGATGTGTGTCACCATCTTTCCGAGAAGCTGCTCTTTGGTCGCGCCCGGCTCAAGCTCAAGCACAGTATCCAGGGCGTACAGTTTGAAGTAATAATGATGCACGCCGCGCGGCGGACAGGGGCCGCCGTACCCCAGCCGCTTCCAACTGTTCGTCCCGTTGAGGCTGCCGTCGGGCAGCCGAGCGTCAGACGGCTGAGCCTCGGCCAGAGAACGCGCCTCGGCGGGGATGTTGTAGCGCACCCAATGTACCCAGGTGCGCCCCGGTGCGTCGGGATCGTCGCAGATCAACGCGAAACTTTGCGTGCCGGCGGGCGGGTCACTCCACGCCAGCGGCGGAGAAAAGTCCTCCCCGTCACACGTGTATTTGAGCGGGATTTCTGCTCCCGGCGCGAAGGCCGGGCTGGTCAATTGGAAAGTCATCATCGCACCTCCTGTTACTTGGTTTATGGGAGTGGCTGCCTCATGGGTGATCGTAGGCTCTAACGTCGGTGGGGCTTGGCTGCACCCAGCTACAATTATGCTCAGCTCGATCAACACCGCAAGGAAATGATACTTGGACATTTCACCCTCCTTCCCCGTTTACTGCGGATTTCATTCTAGGGAGGAACATGGGAAAGTCAAGAGTCTGAATTTGATTTGACATTCTGAACATTCTAGCGTAAAGTAGAAAGGCGTTTCACACGCTATAATTTTTGATTGTGTCCATTAACGAAATTAAGGAGGTGTCTATCGAAAGTTAGTCTGAGTAGTTCTCAATGTTGTAACCCAGTTCAATCACTTTTATCTTTAATTAAGGAGCATCATGGAGAATCAGCTTAACCAAGAGGAACTAACTGCAGAGCAGATTTGGGAATTGCAACCGGGAGAAAAACGCTCGGTTGGTGTGATCCACATCGTCTTGTTGGCCCTGTTGATCGGGATTGGCTTCGTCGTAGGAGCTTTCGGGAGCATCAGCTTCCCGCTGGGCTTCGGGGTCAATTTCTTCTGGACCGGCATCGCGGTTCAGCAGGTCGGGGCGATCTGGTTCGGGGCATGGGGCGTCCTGGCGGCCTCCATCTTCCCCTTCTTCTCCAACGCCATTTCCGGCACCCCGTTCTACGTCTCGCTGGCCTACATCCCCGCTAATGCCGTGCAGGCATTCTTACCCGCGTGGGCCTTCCGTTATTACAAGGCTGACCCGCGCCTCAAGTCCACCCGCGATTACTTGATCCTGCTGGCGGCAATGATCGTTTCCAGTGCCTTCGGCGCGTTGTACTCGCCGCTGGTCGTACTCAAGGGCTTCGGGCTGCTTACGGCAGAGTCCGTGCCTCTGTTCATCTGGGGATGGTTCGGTGGCAACGTGGTCGCCGGTATCGTGTTCAACTTCATCCTGCTCAAAGCCTTGTCCGGTGTTGTGATCCGCACCCCATCCTTCGTCAAAAAGTGGTGGGCCTAAACTCTCGCAGCGGCCTGGCCGGGGAAGAAATTCTCCGGCCAGGCACCGGAGGTTCTTATGCACAAAACACTTCTAGGGTACGTTCCAGATCAATCTCCGATCTACGCCATTCATCCGTTTGTGAAGGTGTATTTTTTGCTGATCGTCAGCTTGTTCCCGTTATTCATCACCGCGCCGGAGTGGAATTTTTTCATTATGCTCTTTACGCTTGCGCTGATGTGGTACAGTCGGGTGGATGTGAAGATTCTGCGCATTTACGCCCCTATGGCCATCTCAATGGGCTTTATCATTCTGCTTTCTTACACGGTGCTGGGAGGCGTACATCCTGAATATCGCTTGCTGACCAAGCCGCTGGGCATCCCCATTTACTGGGAACGCATCCGTGACGCGACCGTCGTCTATTTCCGCATCCTGCCGATGATCGCCACCATGGTATTTTTCCTGAGCACCTCGCGGGAGCGAGATGTCATCGTAGCGATGCGCAGCGTGAAGATTCCGTTTGTGATCACCTACGTCTTCGCGATGGCGTTGCGCTCGGCGGGCATGGTTTTGGAAGATTTCGGCATCGTGCGGCAAGCAGAGCAAGCACGCGGCTTCGATCCAGCCGGAAAATCGCTGGCGTACAAAATCCGCAAGTACATTATGTACATGGTGCCCTTGTTCGCGCTCTCCTTGCGGCGCACCGAAGAATTTACCAACGCCTTGATTGCGCGGGGATACGCCTTCACCGGCAAAGCCAGCAAAGTCAAGCGGGCGGACTACGTTTTGACACATTACACCTTCCGCGCATTGGACGGCGTCTTGGTGGGCATTATCACCATCACATTCATAGCCATCCTCGTGCTGCGGTATGGATTTGGCTACTTCGGCCTGGACGATTCTTGGTTCATCATCTGGGCGCAAAGCGCACTGTAAGGGGAGGCTCACGTGTCCGCAGTCATCGAAATCAAAGACTACACCTGGCGTTACCTGTATTCGCCTAATCCCGCTCTGGAGAACATTAACTTGACGGTTCACCAGGGCGAGTTCATCGGCATCATCGGGCCGAACGGCTCCGGCAAAACCACCCTCGCCTACTCCCTCAACGGCTTGATCCCCGGCCAATACCACGGCATCAAGCAAGGGGGAATCAAAGTGCTGGGGAAGGATGTGGAATCCTACCCCACCGGCGCGTTGCAAAAATCCGTCGGCGTCGTGTTTTCAGACCCCGAAGCGCAGTTCACCACTATGACCGTGGAAGATGAATTGGTCTTCGGGATGGAGAATCTGGGCATGAGCATCCCGGAGATCCGCGAGCGGCTGGAGTGGGTTGTGGAGTTGACCGATCTCAGTCCCTTGATGCTGAAGCCCCCTTACGAAATCTCCGGCGGGCAGAAACAGCGCGTGGCCCTGGCCGCAGTCCTGGCGATGAGGCCGCCGATTATGGTGCTCGACGAACCAACCTCTATGCTTGATCCCATCAGCCGCCGGCGCATCTTTGAAGTACTGGCGAAACTCAAGCGCGAGCAGCGCAACACGATTATCGTGATTGAGCACAGTTTGGAAAACCTTGTCCCGCTGGCCGACCGGATGGTGCTGTTGCACAACAGCCATCTGCTCTTGGAAGGCGAAACACGGCAATTCTTCGAGCAGATGGATTTGCTGCTTGAAAAAGGGCTGTTCCCGCCCGGAATCATGCAATTCTTCCACTATCTCAAGCAACAAGGACGCTACGACGGCTATCTGCCGGTGACCGTAGCGGAGGCCGCCGAGAAGCTAACTTCACTGCTAGAACCGGCGCAGGAGGGAAAACAATGACCTCACCGTTTATTGAAGTCAAGCACCTGGTATACCGCTATCCCGATGGCACTCTGGCCCTGGACGACATCAACCTCACCATTGACGAGGGCGAGATGATCACCTTCATCGGTCAGAACGGCTCCGGCAAGACCACCTTCTCCAAATGCCTGAACGGCCTGTTCAAACCAACCGGCGGAGACGTCATCGTGGATGGGCATAACTCCAAAACGACCCCTATCGTGGAAATGGTGCGGCGAGTGGGCTATGTCTTCCAGAATCCCGATCACCAACTCTTCAACAGCACGTGCTGGGACGAAATCGCCTATGGCCCCCGGAACATCCAGTTAGCCGAAGAGGAAGTCAAAGAGCGGGTGGAAGAGGCGGCCCACGTCGTGGGATTGGATAAGTCATACTTCAAAGAACACCCCTTCTTCCTTCCCAAGGGATTGCGGCAGCGCGTGGCCATCGCCTCGATTTTGGCGCTGCGCCCGCGCGTGATCATCGTGGACGAGCCGACCACAGGCCAAGATGCCCAACAATCCCGCGAGATTATGGATTTTTTGGTGGAGCTGAACGAGGAGCACGGACACGCGATCATCATCATCACTCACGACATGCCCATTGTGGCCCGCTACGCCAAGCGCGTCGTCGCCCTGGGCCGAGGGCACATCCTCGCCGATGGCCCCACCGCCGAAGTCTTCAGTCACCCCGAAATCCTGGCGCAAACTTTCATTGAGCCGCCGCAGATCACGCAGTTAGCGCAGCGCACGCAAGACCAGGGCTTTTCACCCGGCACGCTAACCGTTGAGGAAATGATCGCGCAATATCAACAGTTGACTCGCACTTGATCTCGCTTGGCCTTCCATCAGTAGATGGACCTCCTTTGAATCCCGGCAAGCTGAACGGGCGTAAACAGCTTGCCGGGAATTTTTCCCTCAACGAAAACAGGCCACCGAGCTTTTCGGTGGCCTGTCTGATTGTGTGGGGTGAATCTAGCGGCGTGAAAGGTAGAAAAGCACGCCGACGGCGATCACCAAGAGCAGCGCGATGACACCGCTGACTTTCAAGACAATGTTCAGGACGCTGGTGATGTCACTTTCTTGAGCATTGCCCTGCGCGTCTGTCGCCGGTTGGACGGTGGGAGAATCTGTACCGGCAGGCGTGGAAGGAGTGTTTTGTGAACCACTGCCGTTATTTCCGGCTGGTGTGTTACCACCCGCTTGACTCCCGCCGGGGACGTAGCCGATGTTGACCGAGGCGACTTTGTCCGCTTCAATGATCACGCTCCAAGGGCCGAGATCGGTCGTGTATCCCTGGGGCGGCGTGTGCCGCAGGATGTAGTTCCCCGGCGCGAGGTTTTCAAAGCAGTAAGGTTCGCTCATTCCGTCGGTGGTGTAATTCCCCACCGGCCCGCCGGTGCTCAGCAAGGTGAACTGTGCTCCGGGCAGCCGTTCCTCGCCCTGATCCGCTTCCTGGATCATATCGCCATTAGCATCCTTGAAGGCCAGCACGCAGAGTGAGCCTGTTCCGGCAGCCGGTTGAGGTGGTTGTGCCGGTTGCTGCTGTCCGCCGGTATTGCCTCCCGGTTGTGCCGTTGGCTGACCGGGCTGCGCAGTGGCTTGCGTTGGGGCCGCCGTCGGCTGGACGGCGGGCGTGGGCGTGACCTGTACCGCGTTGGGGCTGGCGGCAATGACAACTTTCTGCCCAATGGAGAGCAAGTCATTGGGGCCAAGCGTCCCGGCATTCAAACGGCGTAAGTCATCCAGCGAGACACCGTAGGTCAGCGCGATGCCGAACAGAGTATCGCCGGGCTGCACGATGTAGACGATTGAACCATCGGGGAGCGGCGTGGGTGTGTATACCGGCGCGGGTGGAGCACTCGACGTGGGGGGCGGCGGTGGCGCAGTGGGCGTCGCCGTCTCGCCACCGGAGATCAACACCAAGCTGGCGTCATCCCAGTAAGCGTCATTGTGCTTGAGCTGCCATTTGCCGAAGGCCCGCGTGAAGAACGTGACCACTCCGGCATCTCCGACCGTTGCCTGCACCGGCCCCACCAGCTTGTAAGTATCGTAATTGTACGCCGGCGCGCTCCACACGATGTTGGGGGAGAATGGATCCGTCCCGCCGGTGGGATCGATCCCCACCTGGAAGTAGAACGAGTCCGGGTCACCGCACGAGTGCGCCGCGTGATCGTCGTCTCCACAGGCCCACGCATGGGCGTAAATTGAACCTTGCACCACGGCGTGGGGCGGCAGATTGCGCACTACCTGAAAATAACCGGCATTTTGCTTCCCGTAGAAGGTGAAGCACATTCCGCTGTAGTAGCCGTCATAGATGCGGCTGGGGTCTCCGTTGAATGGCGCCTCGTTGGGGATGACTTTGCACTCAGGCCGTTTGAACTCCCCGCCCTGCCACCAAGTGACCCATCCTTGCGGCGTGAAGATTTCGCTGAATTGCTGTCCGGTGAATGTGTCACGGGTCCAGTTCCCGGGGTTGGGTGAGGAATTATCAATCGGCTTGCCGATGCCTTCAAACCCAGGATTAACCAACAAGTTCGTGCCGGTAGCCTGCGCCTGCGGCTGAGCTTGAGGTTGTGCCCATGCCAGGGAAGTGGGAGTTAGAGTCACCACCAGCAGCAAAAGATAGCTAACCGCCTTTAATTTTTTGATATTCATGCTAAGTTATGCCTCCTTGAGCTAGGAAGATGTTCTGGAAAAGCAACACCCTATAACAACATACCGCCGCCAGCGTGAAAGATCATCGCGGGCGGCGTTCAAGTCAAGACGGGCGGGATTATAGCATGGTGGAATCCTCTGTCAATAAATTTAGGCGCGCGGTTTTGGTTAGAACCCCACTGAGAAACTCCGCCCTTAGGACGGCGGGTGCTGTTTAACATACCTGTATCTTGGTGGTAATTGTTCTGTAGCAGTTGAGGGAATGCCTCGGCTTCAACCTGTGGTACAATTTTATCAGTGGATGCAGGATGTTTCTTGTGCAGGAGCTTCTCTAACTGGAGCTGTTGGGTCAAGAAACGGCAGAATATTTATGATGAAATGGAGCAGATGATGGCTACTATCCTCGTTGCGGATGACGACAAGGTAATGTTGGGGCTGTTGACCACGCTTTTGGAATTAGAAGGCGATCAGGCGATCACCATTAGCCGCCCGGAGCAGATCAAGCCCACCGCCAAGGAGATACATCCTTCTTTGATCCTCTTGGATTATTACCTGGCCGGTGGAATTTCCACAGCAGCGTTACGTGAATTGAAATCCGATCCCGAACTGAAGGATATTCCCGTGCTGGTTGCTTCGGGGATGGATCGCCGTGAGGAATGTTTCGATGCCGGGGCCGATGGGTTCATCCTCAAGCCGTTTCGCCCCACGGAGCTGCTCGCCCGCATCCATGAATTGACAACGCAAGGAGAATCGTAGGTCGCGTGAGCGAGACTAATGAGTATGACTAGAAAAAGACGGCGTAAACGCCAACCCCCAAAAGAACAATGGTACAAAATGGACCTGCACCTCCACACGCCTGCTTCCTCAGATTATCAACAGAAAGATGTAACGTATCTTGATATCCTGAAAGAGGCTGAGCGGAAAGGTGTGGATATTATTGCCTTTACCGACCACAATACAGTTGCCGGTTTTAAGAAAATGCAGGCGGAAATAGAGAGCCTGGAATTGCTGGAGAGCCTGGAACGCATTACCCCGGCGGAGCAATCCCGACTTAGTGAATATCGCCGCTTGCTGGACAAGATTTTGCTGCTGACCGGCTTCGAATTCACCGCCACATTCGGTTTCCACATCCTGGGAATCTTCCCGGCGGACACTCCGATCCGCGATTTGGAATTCCTGCTGCTCCAGCTCAATTTGCCTGCCGGCAAACTGGATCAGGGGATGACCGAGGTGGGAGCGACTTCCGATGTGCTGACGGCCTACCGCATGATTGACGAAGCCGGCGGACTGGTGATCGCCGCCCACGCCAACTCCACCCACGGAGTGGCGTTGCAGGGCATCAGCTTCGGCGGGCAGACCCGCATCGCCTTTACCCAGGACCCGCATTTGCACGCGCTGGAAGTTACCGATCTGGAAAAGAAGGGCAAGAAGACCACGGCCCGCTTCTTCGACGGCTCTAAGCCGGAGTATCCGCGTCGGATGCGCTGCATCCAAGGCTCGGACGCTCACCGCTTGACCCGCGATCAGCACAATGCCAAGAATCTGGGCGTGGGGGAGCGAGTCACCGAGATTTTACTCGCGGAGCGTTCGTTTGACGCGCTCAGCGCGGTAATTCGCGGGGACGACTTCGCCCGCACTCGGCCCTATCGCCCGGCAGCGCATCCCTTCGACTACATCCTGGCCGCCCGCGAGGAAGGCCCTAACATCGTGCAGGAGTTCCACGAGCGGTACAACCGGCGCGGCGGCTATCTGGATACGATCATCGCGGACGTGTGCGCCTTCGCCAACACCAACGGCGGCACGCTCTACATCGGCGTTCCCGATGACCCGAAGAAGCCCCCGGTGGGCGTGGGGAGTTCCCCTACGCGCGTGCTGAACCTGATCAAGAAGGAAGTGGAAACGCGCATCACGCCGGCCCTGCCGGTGACGGTGGACGTGCAAACTACGCAAGGCGTCAAAGTGGTGCGTGTGGTCGTGCCCCGTGGCTCTGAGCCGCCCTACGCGATGGACGAGAGTCAAATCTACCTGCGCAGTGAGGCGGAAACCACGCTCGCGGTGCGGGACGAGATCGTCTCCCTGGTGAAGCGCGGCATGAACGGGAGCACTGAATCCGCCCCGCCGCCTGTGCCCGTGCCCGATCAGCCTGTTCCGGCGGAATGTTCCCCGCCGCGCACCGGCGTGGAGATCGCAGCCGTCGAAGTGCGCAACAATACCCGCTATTACACGCTGCGCGACCTGCGGAACGGCAACTTGGTCAAAAACGTGACCCGCCGCTCGGCTCGCAACCTGTGGCGTTACGCCATCGAAGCCTCGGAGAACGATCCGGTCAATCCGGGGCAGGTGCATTGGCTGCGCGATATTGGCCTGTGGAAGCGTCGAGAACACGGCAAGCAAGTGCGGTACGACCTGGTACAGCGTGCGGGAAAGCAACTCCGCGTCTATTACGGAGTCACGGACGAGGGCTTGCACGGAGATTGGAATCTGTTGGTCGGCGAATAACCGACCGCGCAAGAACGAGAAAACGCGCCACCTTGATCGGGTGGCGCGTTGCTTTTTGAGTGTCGCGGAAGCGGCTCAGCTTCCTCGCCGTTGATGTAACCCTTGAGCGCGGCGGTACAAGTCGACGTAGGCCCGCGCCGAGGCGCCCCAGGAAAGGTCCAACTCCATGCCCCGCCGTTGCAGTGCGGCCCAGCGGGCCGGGTCTTTCTGGGCGGCGAGCGCACGGCGCAATGCAGCGAGCAGAGCTTCCTGGGCATGTTCTTCAAAGACGAACCCGGTGCCCCGTTGAGGCTGCGCATCGGCATCGACGACCGTATCCGCTAATCCGCCCGTGGCCCGTACAACCGGCACCGCTCCGTAGTGCAGCGCGGTCATCGTGCTGATGCTGATCGGATCGAAGCGGCTGGGCATCACGAAGATGTCGGCCCCGCCGTAAATCCACCGCGAGAGCCGGTCATCGAAGCGCATCACGGCCCGCACGTGATCGGGGAATTGCTGTTGCAGCTCGCGGAACTGAGCGGCGCATGTCTCATCGCCGGTGCCCAGCACTACGAGTTGCACTTCCCGTTCTTGCAGCAGTTGCGCGATGACCTCCGGCAAAATATCCAAGCCCTTGTTGTGATCCAGGCGGCTGACGACGCCCAGCAGCGGTACATCTCCACGGGTCGGGAGGTGCAGCTCGTGCTGCAACGCCAGCTTGTTGACCGACCGCATCTTCAGCGTATCTCGGTCGTAGGTTTGGGTGAGCGATGGGTCTTGTGCCGGATTCCACGCCTCCGTATCAATGCCGCTGAGAATGCCGAAGAGCTGATCTTGTCGCTCTTGGAGCAGCGGGGCCAGCTCCTGGCTGACTTCCGGGGTGAGCAGTTCGCGGGCGTAGGTGGGGCTGACGGTGCTGAGCGTGTCGGCATGCTTGATGCCCTGAGCCATCCAATTCACCTTCCCCGGTGGCTCCACCGGCAAGTGCGGGACGTTGGGCATCTGTCCAAAGGTGAGCAGCAGCCGCCCACATTCTCCTTGGTACGCCAGATTGTGAATCGTGTAGAGCGTGGCGATGTCTTGGAAGTAGGGATCGTTTTTCCCGTACACGTCCAGCCAGGTGGGGATGGCGGCTGTGTGCCAATCGTTGGCGTGGAGCACGTCCGGTTTCCAGTCCAGCGTCTGCAACGCGGCCAGCACCGCGCGGGAAAAGAAGGTAAACCGCTGGGGATCGTCGTTGAATCCGTAGACCTTCTCGCGCTTGGAAAAGTATTGATCGTCCCAGATCAAGTAGATCGGCACTTCGGAGGTGGTGGTCTCCAGCAGATGGACGCGGCCTTCGCCTCGGCCTACCGGCACCGGGATGGAGCCGCCGACGCGGCGCACCTCGTAGGGCATCTGCCCGCGCCCGCCGTAGCGTGGGATGATCAATCGCGCGTCCACGCCCAGTTGCCGCAATGCCTTGGGCAGCGAGCCGGCTACTTCGGCCAACCCGCCTACCTTGGTGAAGGGCACTGCTTCCGCCGCCGTGATTAGAACTTTTAGGGTGTCATTCATCTTTCGCCTCGATGCACAAGATATTGAGCCTTTGTTTCATTATAGCCCACATCGTAAGTAGAGCAACGGATAAGCCGTCGGCCAGGATCGCCCCGTTGCCTTGACCTCGTACCTTTAAGAGGGTCGCCGGTGAGGGCTTCCCGGCATCTCCGCCGATGGCCCACGGGGAAAAGTGCGTCACTTCGCGGCAGGTGACGGTGCGCGAGGCGGGATTGACCGCGCGTTGCGCTGTCGGGCAGGCTTCCCAGGTGGGGGAGACGTAGCGCAGCAAGTACAACTCGGCGGCGGAGGGCACGTCGGAGGCGGTGAACTCGGTGGTGGTGTAACTCAGCTCCAAGGCGGCGGTAAAATCGCCCGTGGCCGGGGTCTGGCTGATAAGGTAGGTGCGGGCCAAGGGAAGCGTGTCGGTCTGCACGGTGGGGAAGGCGTGGGGACGCACGCACACGGTCACTTGATCCAGCGACTCGGCGGTGAAGGTGAGTACGGCCCCCACGCCGCTGTAATCGAACCGCCCGCTGCCGCTGATGGCATGCGCTTGGCAGATCGCGCAACTGCTGCGGTAGACTCGCTGCCCGGTGGCGTAGTTTGAAGTCCAAGCGTAAAGGTAGCCCGCGAAAGGTTGCAGTTCGGCGGCGAAGGTGCGCGTATCGCCGAAGCCGCCCGTGATCACGGCGGTCCAGGTGACGCCGTCCGTCGTGCGCCAGATTTCGGCCCCGTTGGTGGAGTTCATCGTCGCCAAGTAGAGTGCGCCATTGTAGACGGTTGCGCCGTCCACGATGGTGCGGGTGTTGTGCGGATCGTTCTCCAGCGGCGTGGCCGACGTGCTCCATGTGCCGGGATCGCCGCTGGAGCTGTGGTAAATGCGGATCGTGGGATCGTTGCTGTTGCGCCCGTCGTAGGCTCCGGCGGCGGCGTAAATCTGCCCGCCGAACGGGCCGACGATCTCCACGCGCGGACGGTCGGAGACGGTGAGCACCTGCGTCCACGTGAGCAGGTCAAAGGTGCGCCAGACGCTGCCGCCGTCGGCGGTGTTGGCCACGCCGAAGTACAACGCTCCGCTGAACACGCCCGATGAGGCGATCAGCGTGTTGGAGATCACCCCAAAGCCGCCGGTGTTCTTTTGCTGCCAGGTGCGCCCGTCGGCGGTACACCACACCTGCGCGCCAGAGGCAGCGTTCTGCGTCCCGCCGCAGAGCCAGGAAGTTCCGCCCGTCGTGAAGACGATCATGTCCTTGAAGTTGGTGTTGTCGGTGAAGCCGAATCCCGCCGTGATGACCGAAGTCCACGAGTTGGGGTTGCCGCTGGTGCTGCTGTAGATGCGCGTGCCGTAGGTGCTGACGCCGCGATTGGCCGTGCTGGCGTACAGTGCGCCGCTGAAGACCGCCAGGCTGTCAATGTGATCGTTTTGGGCAACGGTCGGGTTGCCGAAGGGATAGCCCTGCGCGTCGGCGGCCACTTCTTCCCAATCGTGCTGCCCGTTGGGGATGTGGACGCCCTCCTTGGTGCGCCATAACCGCGCTCCGTATTGATTGTCTGCCTCCATGCCCACGTACAGCCGTCCGGCAAAGACGGCAACTTCGAAGCCCTCTTCACTTTGATAGCTGCTGCCGGAGTCCATCCCGAACGCGCCATCGTTGACCGGCATCCAGTGGGTGCAAGCTCCGGCGAACGTGCCCGGCGGCAGCGTCGCCGCGAGCGTGCCTTGCCAGAGCCAGAAGGTCAGCCCGGCCCCCAGTACCGAGATCAAAATGCGTGTGATACGGCCCATCGTTCCCTCCTCTTATGAAAAGACTTTACCATAAGGAGGCTGAGGGGAAACGCGAGCGCAAAAAAAGGGCCGGGAGCTTGTGCCCCCGACCCTACCATCTGATGTCAATGTGTCGCGTGCTTATTTTTCAACTTTGGTCTTATGTCACCACCTCCTTTCAACGTGAACCCAGCTTAGCAGAGAAGCTCGCGCCGTGCTTGACGCAAATCTGACGGTTGGCTGATGGTCGGAACTTGCCCTTTAGGAAGTTGGGTATATCCTGAACGTCAGCAAAATTCGGGTTAGGAGGCTGTTAATGTCTCTGGACGAGAAGCAAATTCCACAGGATTTCACCGTTGATGAACAACTCGCCGAGGCGATCCGCGATCACCTGCGGGGCGGGAAGTTACCTTGTGCGCAAGCGTTTGTCGTGGCGCGGCAGTTTGATGTATCCCCTAAAACGGTCGGGCTGACGGCGGACGTGTTGCAGATTCACTTGACCCGCTGCCAACTGGGGCTGTTTGGCTACGGGGGGAAGAAGGGGTGGGAAGGCGGCAAGACGCGCTTTGATACTTGCGAAATCCCCCCCGGTATGGAGGCGGCCATTCGCGCGGCTGTGGATGAAGAGGGCAACTTCGCGTGCGCCAAAGCCTGGGAGATCGCGGCGCAGTTCAAGAAGCCCAAAATGTACGTGGGATACCTGGCCGACAAGCTGGGCGTGCGAATTTCCCCGTGCCAGTTGGGCGCGTTCTGAGGTTTCACCGGCGTCGCTGACGCCGTTACTATCTTGTAGGGAGGAATTCGATGTCTGTTAAAAAAGTTAAACCAGTGCCATCTGATATTGAGATCGCGCAAGCGGCAACGGTACAACCGATCCTCAAGATCGCCCGGTCCGCCGGGCTTACCGAGGACGATCTTGAGCTTTACGGGAAGTACAAGGCTAAAGTTCACCTGGATGTTCGGGACAAGCTGCGGGATCGTCCCAATGCCAAGTACATTGACGTGACGGCCATCACGCCCACGCCCTTGGGCGAGGGGAAAACCACCACGACCATCGGCTTGACCCAGGCGTTGGGGCAGTTGGGCTATCGTTCGCTGGCGGCGATTCGCCAGCCTTCGATGGGGCCGACGTTTGGGATCAAAGGCGGGGCCGCCGGGGGCGGCTATAGCCAGATCGTGCCGATGGAGGACTTCAACCTGCACTTGACCGGTGACATCCACGCAGTGGGCGTGGCGCACAACCTTTGTGCCGCCGCCATTGACGCGCGGATTTACCACGAAAGCCGTTGGAGCGATGCGTTCTTCGCCAAGCGCGGCATGCAGAAGCTGCACATTGACCCGTATTCCATCACCTGGAACCGCGTGGTGGATATGAACGACCGGGCATTGCGCAACATCATCGTGGGGCTGGGGCGCAAGGCCGATGGGCCGATGCGCCAGGCCGGTTTTGATATTACCGTGGCGAGCGAGTTGATGGCCATCCTGGCGCTCACCACCAGCCTGGATGATATGCGCGAGCGCATCGGGCGCATCGTCATCGGGACGGATACCAAGCGCAATCCCATCACCACCGAGGATTTGGGTGTGGCCGGAGCAATGACGGTGCTGATGAAGGACGCGATTATGCCCAACTTGCTGCAAACGTTGGAGGAGCAGCCCGCCTTTGTGCATGCCGGGCCGTTCGCCAACATTGCCCACGGCAACTCCTCGGTGCTGGCCGACTTGATCGGCGTCAAGATGGGCGACTTCCTGGTGACCGAGTCCGGCTTTGGGGCGGACATCGGGATGGAGAAGTTCTTTGACATCAAGTGCCGCACCTCCGGGCTGATCCCC
>WFQZ01000119.1 GCA_015486785.1 Thermoflexales bacterium | reverse complement strand
CTGTTGCTGGCCGTCACCACGGCGGTATAGGTGCCCGTCATTCCGTAGGTGTGCGTGATGACGGCCCCGAAGCCGGAGTCACCATCCCCCAAGGCCCAGCGGTAGATGACGTTGCTGCCCGCCGTCACCGTGGCCGTCAATGTGGTCGGCTGACCCAACACCGTTGGCCCGTCGTTGAGCGCGGTCAACCCGGCGATGGGCACATCGGTCACGCGGATCGTGCGGGTGTCGCTCACCACCACGCCCGCATCGTTCACCGCGTAGACGACGACCGTCTTCGCACCGGGGACGCTCCAGGCATAAGCTCCTGTGTCGCTCAATCCGTCGACGTGCTGCTGCGCCGTTTGATCGGTGGCCTGCCAAGTGTAAGTGAACGGCTTCGAGGCATTGGAAGGCGTGATGGTCGCGGTGAAGGTGTAGACAGTCCCCACCACGCCCGCAGTCGGCCCGGCGAGCGCAACCGCCGTCGGGGGAATAGGGGACACTCGCGTCTGACAAGAAGCGGTATTGTACTTTACCGCGTGATCCGATTCCTCCGCATCCACCTCCGCCACGTTGACCAGGTACCGCTGGCCGCCGCTTGGTGTTGCCAGGTCGTAAGCTGCCTCCGTCACCGTGACCGGCAAGTCGATTGCCATCGCCGGAGCGTTGGGCGCAAGCGGGGTTAGCTTACACGTCACGGTAGAAACACCCGCGCACTGCACATCCGGCCAGATTCGCGCCTCTTGGAGTGCGGGCAAGTAATTCGTGTCGTATGTGCCCAGGTAGACGCGGTACTGAATGTACGTCCGGTCCGTCTGCCCGATGGCCTGCGCGGGCGGGGTGAGGTCGTTCCCGGATTTGTCTGAGTAGTAAGTCGCGCGATCACCATACGGCCCTTGGAAGGCCCGGGACGGACACTCCATCTTGTAGCAGGTGCGCACCTGGAACTGCATCTGCAACGCGCCGCGCAGATAGGCCGCCTGAATCTCGTCCGCGCTCAACACGCGGTTGAAGATGGCAACTTCGTCCAGGCTGCCCTTCAACGCCTGCGCGCTATCGAACCCGCCGCCAACCCGATCTTGATCCTGCCCCAGCACGACCGCGCCGCCGCCGATCAGCGAGTACCCTTGACGCAGCGTTCTGGTATCCGCCGGTTGACCGTCCTTGTAAATTTCCAGCCGTCCATCGAAACTGCGCCACGTCACGGCAACGTGATGCCACGCCCCATCGGCGACGTTGACCCCGGTATCACCACTGCGCCCGCCATTTCCGATGATGACGGCAATATTGCCGCCATAATCCGCCTTGCCAAAGATCCAAAACTCGTTGGCATGAGCCACGGTGGCATAGGAGATGTACGATTCTTCCTTATCCAAGTCCTCATCTCGCACCCAGAACATCGCGGTGATCTCGTTGGCCGGGAACTCTTCCACCGGATTGGCGATGATGTAATCATCATCGCCGTCGAAGCGCACGGCATTCGCCAGCCGCCCGTCGCTCCTCGCCTGCGGACAATGGCTGTCGTCGGGACACGTGCCGTCATTCCCCTTACCGGAAGTGTCCTGGAACGGGCTGCCGTTCTCATCCAAGTGCCACAGCAGAACGTTGCCGGACATATCCAACCCGTCCGCCGGATACTCCGCCTCCACACCGCCATAGTCCGGCAGAGCCTTCCCCGTGGGGCGATAGGGCAGCCAGGAAAGCAGCGACCACGCACCCACGCCGTCCGTCTTCTTCATCACCCGGGACTCGAAAGAAGCCCCGTAGATTGGCGATTGCCGTTGGTAGATGGCGGCCACCTCACGGCTATCCAAGGCCCGATTGAAGATGAATACCTCGTCCATACGGCCTTTGAGTGAGTCATAAAGCCCTCCGCCGATCAATAGCGACCCATCGCCGATACACAAGGCTTTGTCCCACGGAGTACTTAGATCGTCAAAATGACCGTTGAGGTACAGCCGGAAAACAATCCCGTCGTAAGTCAGCACCACATGATTCCACTGATTGAGAATCAACTGCCCCTTGCTGGTCGCGCCAAAGGATACACAACTCCCCGTGGATTCCTTAACATTGACGGAATAATTTACTTGCATGCTGTTCGGCTTGATGAAAAGGCCGTACTCACGCCAAGCACTGTTCTCCTTGTCCACCAACAACTGGTAGGCGGACGAGGTGTCCGTCGGCCTGACCCAGAACCCAATCGTGAAGTTGCTCAACTCCAAGGAGCTGTTGCCGTTCACCGTGATGTAATCATTATTCCCATCGAACTTCATCCCGCCGCCCAGCTTCCCGCCATTCGCCTGAGGGCAGTAGGGCGAAGTGCAAGTCCCGTTGTTACGCATCGAGGAGGTATCGGAGAACGTCGCGCTCCCCAACGGCTCGTCCAGATGGAGCAACAGGACATTACCGGACATGTTGAGCCAGGCATCACTGTTGCCGCCGTTGTCCGGCAGCGCGAAGAGGTTATCGGAGGTGTTCATAGTCAGCCAGCCATTGCCGCCATCCCAAGTCGTGCCGTATTGCGTCCCCCCGCCGAATCCCGCCAAATCGCCGTCGTCGTCTGTGTAGTCCGTCATCGTCATCGGCAAGCCGGAAACCACCCCGTCGGGCAGAGGGTCGGTCACCGTGACCCCATGCGCCTTGCTAGGCCCGTAATTGATTACTTGCAGCGTGTACTTCAGATGATCGCCGGGCTGCACCACCGTTTTATCCGCCGTCTTGCCAATCGCCAGGTCGGCCAACGAGTACTCCCGCAGCAGAACGTTCCCGCCGGAAATGAAAGCCACCGTGGTCCCGTCAGCATCAAAGGCCGGATAGGCGGCGCGATCTCCGGCCCGCGTGTTCACCTCGTCCTTGTCGACCAAGTCGTACAGATGCAACTGCCGCTTGCCCCGCCCGACGGCGGCGATATAAGCCACCCGCTTCCCATCCGCGCTGATAGTCGGCTGATTCTTGTCGCTCCCGTCGGTGGTGATCTGGCTGATGTCAAACCCGCCCTG
>WFQZ01000118.1 GCA_015486785.1 Thermoflexales bacterium | reverse complement strand
GGTGCAGTTAGTGAAGGAAAAGTTGGACCAACTGCTCAACAGCGGTAGTTTCCGCCTGCCGCGCGGCTTGACCAAGGAGCAGTTTTACGTCAACGTGATGAACGAGGCCTTTGGCTTCGGGCCGATCCAGCCGCTCATTGACATGGACGGCCTGAACGAGATCATGGTCAACGGCCCGTACGTCGTCTTCGTTGAAGCGCACGGCAAGTTGGTGGAAAGCGGCTACAAATTCCTGGATGACGACCACGTGGAGCGCATCATCAAGCGCATCGTCCTGCCGCTGGGGCGTACCGTGGTCAGCGATCACCCGCTCATTGACGCCCGCCTGCCCGACGGCTCGCGCGTGAACGCCGTCATCCGCCCCTGCGCCATTGACGGCCCCAACATCACCATCCGCAAATTCTCCCGCGACAAACTCACCGTGGACGATCTGATCCGCTTCGGCTCGCTGGACGAAAACATGGCTCGCCTGCTCGAAGCCTACGTCGTCTCCCGCCGCAACATCATCGTCTCCGGCGGGACCGGCTCCGGCAAAACCACCCTCATCAACATCCTCTCCGACTTCATCCCGCACGATGAGCGCGTGGTGACCATTGAGGATGCCGCCGAGTTGCAGCTTCGGCAGCGCAACGTCGTGCGCCTGGAGACCAAGAAGCCCACGCCCGACAGCCCTACCGAGGTGACGATTCGTGACTGCGTGATCAACGCCCTGCGGATGCGCCCGGAGCGCATCGTCGTGGGAGAGTGCCGTGGCGGCGAAGCCCTGGACATGCTCCAGGCGATGAACACCGGGCACGACGGCAGCATGACCACCATCCACGCCAACTCGCCGCGCGACTGCCTGGGGCGGCTGGAGACGCTGGTGCTGATGGCCGGGGCCGATTTGCCGCTGATCACCGTGCGCAAACAGATCGCCTCCGCGATCCATCTGATCGTGCAAACAGTCCGCTTGCGTGACGGCAGCCGCAAAGTCGTCAACATCACCGAAATCCTGGGCATGGAAGGGGAAACGGTCGTGATGCAAGACGTCTACAAGTTCTTCGATGAAGGCGACGATCCCGATGGCAAAGTGCTCGGCTATCACAGCTCCACCGGCGTCCGCCCGCAGGCCGACGCCATCTTCAAACGCTACGGCTTCAATCTGCCGCCGAGTACCTTCCTCAAGAAAACACATTAAGCAATGCGCGGCACGTCGCACACGCAGCCCATCAGCCGCCGGGGTGACTTTTCTCCGGCGGCTTCGTCTGCGCTCCTGCTGGGGCTGGCGAGCGCGTTTGTCCTGGGCGGCGCGATCCTCCTGCGGCTGGCCCTCCCGCTGCGTTTTCCCACCTCGCGCTTGATGCTGCTGCTGAGCGTGTGGGGCGGCTCGTGGTGGAGCGCGTACATCTTGCTGCGCCGCCGCCGTCCCACCGCCGACCCATTCCTGATTCCCGTTGTGGCCCTGCTCACCGGCTGGGGCCTGCTCCTGCAAGCCCGACTCGCGCCGCCCTTTTTGCCCCGCCAACTGCTGTGGCTGATCTTGGGCGTGGCTCTAATGTGCGCCATCGCGCTCACGCCGACCTTGCCGCGCTTGTTGCGCCGCTATCGCTACACGCTCCTCACCGCCGGATTGCTCCTGCTGGGCGCGACGTTCGTCTTCGGCGTCAACCCCTCCGGCTACGGGCAGCGGCTCTGGCTGGGATTAGGCTCGCTGTACTTTCAACCTTCGGAGCCGCTCAAGCTGATTCTGGTCACTTACCTGGCGGCGTATCTCTCCGAACGGCGCGGGCTGCTGCACCCGCAGCCGGGCGAGGATCGGGCGTTGTGGCCTGCCGCCCTCGGCCCGGTGCTCACGATGGTGGGCGTGGCCTTGCTGCTCCTGGGATGGCAGCAGGACTTGGGAGCCGCGCTGCTGTTCTATTTCACCTTCGTTGCCTTGCTCTACCTGGCCTGGGATAAGCAATGGCTGGTGGGATTGAGTGTGCTGCTCTTCGTGCCGGTGATGGGCCTCGGCGCGAAGATTTCCGCCCGCGTGGCGTTGCGCGTGAGCATCTGGCTCGACCCTTGGGCGCCGGCGCAGGCGGATCGCGCCTTCCAGGTGCTGCAATCCCTCTTTGCCCAGGCCGCAGGCGGATTGTTCGGCCAAGGGTTGGGGCTGGGTGCGCCCACCTTGATCCCCGCCGTCCATACCGACTTCGTCTACGCGGCCTTGGTGGAGGAATTTGGCCTCGGCGGCGCGATAGCCCTCGCGGCCCTGTTCGCCGTGTTGGTGTTCCGCGGCATTGCGCTGGCTCAAGAAGCGGAGTCGCCCTTTGAATCGCTGCTGGCCGGCGGCATCGCCACCCTCTTGGGCGTGCAGACCTGGGTCATCCTGGCGGGCAACACCAAACTCATCCCGCTGACCGGCGTCACGTTGCCCTTCCTCAGCTACGGCGGCTCGTCCC
>WFQZ01000117.1 GCA_015486785.1 Thermoflexales bacterium | reverse complement strand
GCTGAGGATGCGTTGATCTTACCCCCTAAAGTCAGCCAGGCAAGCACGGGAATGCAAACGTGGGGAGACGGTCATCGCCTCCCCACGTGATTCACAAAGCGGTCGGATTAGATGTTGGGCAGCAAGCGCAAGGCGTCGTCCACCAGCCCCTGGGGATAGGTGTAGTTCTGCAACTCGCCGTTGAAGTACGCTTGGTACGACGTAATATCCATAAACCCGTGCCCGCTGAAGTTGAAGAGAATCACCCGCTCCTCGCCTTTTTCCTTCGCCTCGAGGGCCTCGTCAATGGTCGCGCGGATGGCGTGCGAGGTCTCCGGTGCCGGGAGGATGCCCTCGGCCCGCATAAACTGGAGCGCGGCTTCGAAGCACGGAATCTGATGATACGCCCGCGCCTCCACCAACCCCAGCTCGTGCGCCAGTGAGACCAGCGGGGCCATGCCGTGATAGCGCAATCCGCCGGCGTGGATGGCAGGCGGGACAAAAGTATGCCCCAGCGTGTGCATCTTGATGAGCGGCGTTTGCTTGGCCACATCGCCGAAGTCGTAGGTGTACTTGCCACGGGTCAACGAGGGACACGCCTCCGGTTCTGCGGCGATGAAGCGGGTATCCCTGCCGGTGCGCAGCTTTTCACCCAGGAAGGGGAACGCCAGCCCGCCGAAGTTACTCCCACCGCCGGCACACCCGATGACGACATCGGGATACACGCCCAACTCATCCATCTGCCGCAAAGCCTCCTCCCCGATCACCGATTGGTGAATCAGCACGTGATTCAGCACGCTGCCCAGGGAGTATTTAGCCTGCGGGTCGCGGATCGCGGCCTCCACGGCCTCGGCGATGGCGATGCCCAGGCTGCCCGGTGAATCGGGGTTCGCCGCCAGGATCGCCCGCCCGGCCTCGGTTTTCTCGCTGGGGCTGGGCGTCACCGTGGCGCCGAAGGACTGCATAATCAGCCGCCGCCCCGGCTTTAGATCGTAGCTGGCCTTGACCATGTACACGTCCACCGAGATGTCCATAAACGCGCCGGCCATCGCCAACGCACTGCCCCATTGCCCGGCTCCGGTCTCCGTGGTGAGCTTCTTCACGCCTTCGACGCGATTGTAGTAAGCCTGCGCCACAGCCGTATTCGGCTTGTGGCTGCCGACCGGACTCGCGCCCTCGTACTTGTAGTAGATTCGCGCCGGTGTATCCAGGGCTTTTTCTAAGCGACGCGCTCGGCGCAAAGGCGTGGGACGCCAAATCCCGTAGATTTCCCGCACTTCTTCGGGGATCGGGATGTAGCGGTCGGTGCTGACCTCCTGCTCAATACAAGCCATCGGGAACAGCATCGCCATATCATCCGGCGAAAGCGGCGCATGCGTCAGCGGATGACGCGCCGGGGGAACTGCCTGCGGCAGATCGGCCATAAGATTGTACCAACGGTCGGGTAGAAATTTCGAGTCCATTTTTCGCCTCCTTAAAAGATAAATTCCGTGAACCATCACGGGGACCGCCGGGAACGGACTTACGAACCGGCGAATTCCAACAAACTAAACGGGAGTTGCTCGTCCAAAGCGCGGCGTAACGCGGCTCCGGGCATGCCCATCGCCTCGTAGACCAAGGACATTGTCTCCTGCGCCTCTTCTTGCATGCGCCGCGTGCCTTCCCGCAGCACTTCCTCCACATAACCGGGCCGCTGTTCATAGGCGGCCCGCCGCTCGCGGATCGGCTCCAACAACTCGTTGAGGGCGCGGGCGAGCTTGCGCTTCACCTCCACGTCCCCCACCTTCCCTTTCCGATACCGCTCCTTCAATTCATTCACCTCGTTCACATCGGGATTGAAGGCATCGTGATAGATGAACACCGGATTGCCCTCCACGCGCCCCGGAATGTCGGCGCGGATGCGATTGGGGTCGGTGTACATCCGGCGGACTTTCTGCTCCACCGTCTTGGCATCGTCGGAGATGTAGATCGCGTTATCCAGCGACTTGCTCATCTTCGCCTGCCCGTCGATTCCCACCAGCGTGGGCACTTCGCCGATCATCACTTTCGGCACGGGGAACACATAGCCGTACATGCGGTTAAACCGCCGCGCGATCTCGCGGGTAATTTCCACGTGCGCCTCGTTATCCTTGCCCACCGGCACCAAGTGCGCACGGGGCAACAAAATATCGGCGGCCTGCAACACCGGATAGCCGATCAGCCCGAAGGGCACCGTCTCATCATCCATCTGCGCCGCGCGGGCCATATCCTTGATGCTCGGCAACCGCGCCAGACGCGGCAGCGTGACCAGCATCTCCAGCAGCAGATTGAGTTCATACTCCCCCGGCACCGCAGATTGCAGGAAGATCACCGCCTTTTCCGGGTCGATCCCCACCGAAAGGTAGTCCAACACCACTTCGTAGATATTCCGCGCCAGAGCTTGCAAATACTTCTTCTGCGGGCGCGTCGTGAGCGTGTGCAGGTCGGCGATGATGAAAAAACATTCGTACTCCTCCTGCAAAGCGACGCGGTTCTTGAGACTCCCCACATAGTGCCCTAGATGCAGCTTCCCCGTAGGGCGATCTCCTGTCAGAATCCGTTTCTTAGCCATCTGTATCCTCCTGATTGATAGAAATAAAAAACGCCCGTCCCTTTGACTCTGGAAATCCAAAGTCCGAGGGACGAGCGATAGTTGCCCGTGGTGCCACCCTGATTAGGGGCTTGCCAACAAAAAACGCGCCGGTGAAAGCGCGTTATGTAGCGAAGCCAGCCTCACTCTTGCGAACACAGCCGGTAGGCGATGTCCTGCGCCCTGATAACGGTGGCGTCTCCGTCCCCACCTACTCGGTTTCCCTTTCAGCGGGCAGCTCCCAGGCCCATTCAGCATCTGCACCGGCGTTGGAATCTCACCCTCACCAACTCTCTGTACCCTTGCGTCGATGCCTACTCTTCCTGATCGTCGCCTTTAACGCCGCTTTTATACCACTGCCGAGTAACTTGTCAAGCGACGCCGCCCGCGGCCATCCCGCCACGGATTTTCTGTAAACTGAGTTTACGGGTATAATCGCGCGTATGGCTACCGAACGATTACAAAAGATTCTGGCGTATGCCGGGTACGGATCCCGGCGAGCATGTGAGACGATGATCGCCGAAGGGCGCGTAACCGTCGATGGAAAATTAGCTCACCTCGGCGACAAGGCCGACCCCAACATCCAACGCATCACTGTGGATGGAGTGCCGCTGCAACGTAGAAGGCGCGGCTTTACCTACGTGGCCCTCTACAAACCCCGTGGCGTGATCTCCACCACCAGCGATCCCCAGGGACGCCCCACCATCAGCGATCTGGTGGACCTGCCCCAGCGATTGTATCCCGTGGGGCGGCTGGATGCCGCCAGCGAGGGCTTGGTGTTGCTGACTGACGACGGAGAATTGACCCAGCAACTTACCCATCCGCGCTACGGACATCCGCGCGTCTACAACGTGCTGGTGGAAGGCGAACCGACAGGCGAAACCCTTTCGCGCTGGAAACGCGGCATCGTGATTGAGGGGAAAAAGGCCCGCTTTGTGGCCGTGGAAGTGACTTCGGCGCAGCGCGGTGTCACCTGGCTCAAAGTGACGGTGCGCGAAGGACGCAAGCACCTCATCCGCCGTATGACCGCCGCTTTGGGACACCCCACCTTGCGCTTGATCCGCGTCGCCATCGGGCCGCTGCGCCTGGGGAAACTCAAACCGCGCCAATGGCGGTATCTTACGGCGAAAGAAATCCACGCCCTGCGACAAGAAATCAAGGGCGCATCACATACAACAACGCGCACAAGGAGGCGACGGTGAAACCTTCGACCATCGCTATTGATGGCCCGGCTGCATCGGGAAAGAGCACCATTGGGTATCATCTTTCACAGTATTTGGATTATTTGTACCTGGATACCGGCGTCCTGTATCGCGCCGTCACCTGGGCCGCGATCAATCGCCACATCGCTACGGACGACGAAGCGGCGATCACCCAACTGGCCCGGCGGCTGAATGTGGAAGTCCTCGCGCCGACCATTGACGACAGCCGGCAATACACAGTCTGCATCGCGGAACAAGACATCACCTGGGCGATCCGCAGCGCGGAAGTCACGGGGAACGTCTCGCAAGTTTCCGCTTACCCCGGCGTGCGCGACGCGCTCACCCAGCGAATGCGTCAGATCGCCCGTGCCGGGCAGGTCATCATGGTGGGGCGCGACATCGGGACGGTGGTCCTGCCCGATGCAGACCTCAAACTCTACATCGTCGCCACGCCCGAAGAACGCGCCCATCGGCGTTACCTGGAGATGCGCGAACAAGGCAAGGATGTCACTTACGAAGAAGTGCTCGCCAGCATCCGCCGCCGCGACGAACTGGATAGCAGCCGCGCCGCCGCGCCGCTGCGAGCCGCCGAAGACGCCGTCACCGTGGACACGACCGCTTGCTCCATTGAGGAAATGCTGCACATGGTCGAACGAATCGTGGACAATCCACCGCCGCCGGGGAGCATCGTCACCAATTGAGCGATATGCAGACCCGGCGCACCCTTCACCGTGACGGCCTGCTGGCTGCGGGGATATTCCTCGGAGCCTGGCTGATTTACGCGCTCACTTGCGCTCCGGGCACCATCTACGGCGATCCCTCCGAATATCAGTTTATTCCCGCCATCTGGGGCATCGCGCATCCCCCCGGTTACGCCTTTTACACCCTGTTGGCCGGAATCTGGCAGCGGCTCTTCATCGTGGGGAGCGTGGCCTACCGCACCAACTTGCTGGCAGGCGCAGCCGGAGCGTGGACGGTCAGCCGCATCGCGCTGATCGTCCTGGAGCTGGGACGGGCGGAGTCCCTTCCCTGGCCCAAAGCCGCCATCGCGGCAACATCCGCCGCCGCCTGGCTCGCCATCGCGCCCGATGTGTGGCAACAGAGCATCCACGCCAACGCGCACATCGTCAGCGCGGCGATCACCAGCACCCAATTATGGCTGCTCGTGCGCTGGACGCGGGACGACCGGCCCGGCTGGCTCTACGCGCTGGCTTTCTTCTGCGGGCTGGGCGTCACCCATCACCCGATCACCATCTGGGGGCTGCCGAGCTACGCCGTCTTCATCGCCTGGCGGCTGTGGAAAAGCAAGCCCCGCTTGACGGTTGCGCAATTGTTGCGACGCGGCGGTTTGTTCAGCCTCAGCGGCCTGCTGGGATTGACGCCCTGGCTGTACTTTCCGCTGCGCAGTCCCTCCGCACCCTTCGGCCCCCGCGATATGCGCACCTGGGCGGGATTCTGGCGGCATGCGACGGCGCAAGGGCTGCGGGTCAACCTCTTCCACTTCGGCCTGGCCGATGCGCCGGACCGGATGCACGTGTTTTGGTCGCTGCTGCGCCTGCAATACCCCTGGCCGGTGCTGCTCCTCCTGGCGGCGGGGATCGTGGTGCTGGTGCGGCGGCATCCGGATATCGCGCTGCTGTGGGGCTTGTTCTTGATCGGTCATCTGGGGTTCACGCTCAACTCGGTGCAAGACGTGATGGCATACCTGCTGCACCCCTTCGCCGCCCTGGCGATCCCCGTGGGCGCGGCGATGCTGGCTCTGGCGGAGCACAGCACGAACCGTCAATATCAAGCCGCGTTGCTCGGCCTGGGCGGTCTGTGGATCGGGGCGTTATCTCACACCGCGCCGCGCATCTCGCTGCGGGATTGGGACGAGCCGGATCGCTTCGTGACGCGCCTGGTGGAACGATTCGCCGGACGGAACGAGCACGCGGCCTTCGTCTCCGACTGGGAGCACCTGACGCCCTATTTCTACGCCACTTACGTGGAGGGGCTGCCGGTTGATCCCGCCGACCTGCGCCCGGTGTACGTGACCGGGGCCTCGCCCTGGCCCGAAAGCGTGTTCGCCAATCTGCCGCAAGGCCCGGTGTACCTTTCCAACTACCGCCGCGACATCCGCACGCTGGGCTTCCGCCTGCGTCCGGTGGATGGCCTCTGGCAGGTGCTTGAGCCTCCCGCCACGCAGCCGGTGACGCCGCAGACGCCCTTGGCGGATGTGTGGGCCGATGAGCGCGTCGCCGTGCTGGGCTACGATCTGCCGCAAACGACCGTAGCGCAAGGCGGCGTGATTCCGCTGGTGTTGTATACGCGCGTCGCCACCACGCAGACGGATATTTTGATGCCTTACGCCCGCCTCGGCCAGATTGAGCAGCGATGGACGACGGACAGCCGCCGCCTCACGCCCGATTGGCGGCCCGGCGAGATCATCGCCGAGCAATACACCGTCTACGTGCCCTACACGTTGCCGCCGGGGGACTATCCCTTGGCCCTCGGCTATGCCGATATGAGCGATGGGCGCGACGCGCTGCCGTTTTCCGACGGCGAGACCCGCTTGCCGCTCGGCGTGATCACCGTGCAGGCCAATCCCGCCGCCGTCCGCGAGGGGAACATCCTGGCGCACTCGCTCACCAACCTGGGCAACGATGTGGCCTTGCGCTCGGCGCACGCGCAAGCGGGATTCTCCCGCCGCCGGGGGCTGTGGTCGCAGCCGTTGAGCGTGCCGGCCGGGCAGTCGTTCCACTTGACGCTCACCTGGCGGGCATTGCGTTCCCCGTGCACCAGCTACACGGTCTTCATTCACCTGATTGATGCCGCCGGGCAGCCGGTGATGGGGCACGACTACACGCCGTTAGGGGGCGCGTTCCCCTCGTACCTGTGGTTTCCCAAGTGGCTCGCCGGGCAGCAAGTGGACGATCCGTACCGCCTCACCATCCCGCCGGAGACGCCGCCGGGCACCTACCAACTCGAAGTGGGACTTTACGAGATGGGCAGCGTGCGCCGCATTCCGCAATTTAACCTGGCGGGCACTTTGACCGGAGATCGGCTCATCCTGGGGCCGGTCAACGTCACCGCCCGCCGCTAACGTTTGGAGGAAACGAATGGATATGATCCTTATTCCGTGGGTAATTGCCGCAACCTTACTGTTGTTCTTGAGCGCGTATTGGATTTACACCGTTGAAAAGCGCGTCGCCGCCATCGAAACCCGCTACCAGAAAATCCTATCGCTGGCCGAGGACGCCGATCAAGCGACCATCGTCCAGCTACTCAGCCGGCTGGACGATCAAGAGACGCGCCTCATCCAAAACGAGGCCCGGCTCCGGCAACTGAGCGCGGCATTGCCGCACACAGTCCGAGGCTACGGCCTCATCCGCTACAGTGCCTTCACCGGCATGGGCGGCAACCAGAGCTTCTCGCTGGCGATTGTGGATGAGCAAGGCGGCGGGCTGGTCCTCAGCGGGCTGCACGGGCGCGACGAAACCAGAGTCTACGCCAAGCCGCTGGAAGCCTGGCATTCATCCTTCAGCCTGAGCGCGGAGGAACAACAAGCTCTCGCCGCCGCCCGCCAGATGATCGGGTAAAGAGAGGTATTGTGCTCATAATATTTGACAGCCTTCCAGAGGTGTGATATGCTCAGAATGAATTTAGGGGAGCCTCGGAGTAAGGGCGAGGTTATGTAGTTTGGTGTAAGGTGGGAATGTAGCCGAAACGTTTCAAGGGCTATTGTCTGTGATCCTGATTAGGGGAATTATGCAGCAGTTGTGCTGTATAATGTAGTACATGGGGTCAAATGTGTGGCATAATTATAAGTTGGGCTTCT
>WFQZ01000116.1 GCA_015486785.1 Thermoflexales bacterium | reverse complement strand
GTGTCAGGTGGCAAAATTAGCCGCCGGGCAGTTTGTGAAAGGTAAGGTCTGAGGGGAATATGCAAGGGCGCATTGCTCGGATTAAGTCTGTCGGTCAACTCCCTTTTGACCAAACTGTCCGGTAGCTAGTTTGTCGAAAAGTGGTTGCGCTCTAGCTCGCTGATATCTACATTGAGGAGCTAATGGATGAAGAAGGAAAATGGAGCGATGAAAACTAATCCGTCGGACAGTCTGTCAGCGGAATTCCTGTTGACGGAATACAATGCGTTACAAGATCGCGCCCGCAGCCTGGAAGAAATAAAGTCTGGTCGACTGAATTTTTTCCTTTTGGTCGTTGGGGCTGCGATTGCTGGCCTCTCCAATCTATACAATGGGGGACCTTTTGTGTCTGTGTATCGCATTGGTGTTCTTGTCAGTGTGCTGGTGCTCTTTTTGCTAGGGATATTAACTCTCAAAAGTGCTGTTGACTATTCTATGGCAATCGTGGTGCTCTATCGAAGAGCCGGACGTATTCGACGGTGGTTTGTTGACCGCGACGAGACCATTAGTAGGTACGTCGCGTTTGAGCCTGCTGACGATCGCCCAAGGATGAGTATGCCATCATCTTTCTTCGCTTGGAGGGGAGGTGAACCTGTGTTGGTAGTTATCAATATGGTTTCGGCTGGAGTGCTTGTTGGTGCCGGGTTGTCTTTCATCCGCAATGATATCTTACCGTGGGCTGGGATGGGAGTGACCGCGCTACTAACATGGATTTTGCAGAATTTGTACATTGCCAAGAAACTGGACAAAGGAGAGCGGCTAGAGGAAAAGCGAGTAATGTTTCCATTTCGCCCAGATAGTGGGGAGTAGTTTTTCTTAGCGATGCAGGCCATATGTTCAACGTGGGGCGACGTTGAGCGGGATGTGTGGTGTGGTTGCCCGTTGAGAGCATGACCGATTGGAGTTGCCAACGGGCTTTGGCGGAAATGGAGCGTGCTGATGAGAGCGATCACTATTCCTCTCTTGCGTGAAAACTCCCTAGTTCTTTGTGATGGACTAACTGCCCGTTGAGCTGTCTTCCCTGACGTCCTGCAACGGCGGATTGACGTTGAGCCGGTTTCAGCCTGGGAGTTCGTAGGTGCACCTGTGTTCCCTCCGCGCCTTTTGCGGTGCGTGACTTTCCCCGCTGCCGAGGCTGGCAATTGTCTTACATGCCCCTATAATGGACGCTCAATGAGCGCATTTTTGCAGCAGAAGGGGTTGACGATGAATTCAAATAAACCTTTCGTGTGTATCCACGGGCATTTTTATCAGCCGCCGCGCGATGATCCGTTCACCGGGGCGTACCGCGTGGAGCCGTCCGCGTCGCCATACACCAACTGGAACGAGCGCATTACGGCGGAATGTTACGCGCCCAATGCCGAGCGGGGCAACTTCGGGCGGTTGAGCTTCAACTTGGGCGAGACGCTGGCCGGTTGGATGGAGCAGCATGCCCCCGAAACGTACCGCCGCATTGTCGGCGACGTGCGGGCTTATCAGCGGCGGTACGGGGTGGGGAACGGTGTCGCGCAGGCTATGCACCACACCATCTTGCCGCTGGCACGGGGGCGGGATAAGCGATGCCAGATTCGCTGGGGCGTCGCCGGGTACCAACACCGTTTCGGCACGCACCCAGACGGGATTTGGCTGCCGGAGATGGCGGTGGACTATGAGACGCTGGAGGCCGTTTCCGAATCTGGGTTGTGGTTCGTGATCCTCTCGGCGGAGCAGGTGCGCGGCGATCTTTCGGCGGGCGCGGGGCCGTACAAGGTGCGCCTTTCTCAGGGCCGCTTTATGACGGTGTTTGTGCGCGACGCGGGCTTGTCCAATGTCCTGTCGTTCCAGATGCCCGATCCGGCACAGGCGCGGGACTGGCTCAATGAGCAGGTGCAGGGACGCAAGCCGGGATCGCTCACGCTGCTGGCGACGGACGGGGAGACTTTCGGGCATCACCATCCACAGGGTGTGGATGTGCTCACTTCCCTGCTCACGCCGACCTTCCGCGACGCTTACGAGATCACCACCTTGGGGCGTTACTTGCGCCAGCAACCGCCGGTGGGCGAGATTGAGATCGTGGAAAATAGCGCGTGGAGCTGTGCCCATCACCTGGGCCGCTGGGCGACCGGCTGCGATTGCACGCCGGGGTGCGCTCATTGGAAGGGCGCGTTGCGCCGCGCTCTGGATAATCTCTCCCGCGATGTTGATCGCCTCTACGCCATTGAGGCTCGCCGCTGCGATCTCGCGCCCTGGCAACTGCGGGACGATTACATCTCCGTCCTGCTGGGGCAGGTGGACGGCGTGACTTTCCTCTCGGAGCATCACTTGGGGCATCTTTCCACCATCGCCCAACGGCGGCTCCTCAGCTTGCTGGATGCTCAGGTCTACCGCCAGCGGATGTTTGTGAGCTGCGCGTTCTTCTTTGAGGATTTGGACCGTATTGAATCCCGCTACGCCATCGCCAACGCGGTCAAGGCGATTGCGCTGGTGGCTTACGCCACGGGCGACGATCTCACCGGTTCGTTCAAGCGGGATTTGAGCATCGCGCTCAGCGAGCGCACCGGACGCACCGGGGCGCAAATCCTGCAAGAGATTCTGGAGCACGAGCCGTTTGGCTCGCTGCCGCAGGGGGATATGGCCTTGATGCGGCCCGGAGCGTTGTTCCCCGTTGCGTGAGCGTCGCTATCTGCCGGGGCTGATCCTGTTGCTGCTGGGGTCGCTGCCGTGGCTGACGATGTGCCGCGCCGCGCCGTTGACTTCCCCGCTGCCCACGGCTCCGCGGCCCACGTGGGCCGCGCTGCCGACCCGTCGCCCCTCGCCCACGCCGACCTCGGTGGTGGCGGAGCCGCTCGCCGAGATGGAGGGGCAC
>WFQZ01000115.1 GCA_015486785.1 Thermoflexales bacterium | reverse complement strand
TCCGAAAGCCACTGCCGAAGCGCAGAGCACAGAGAACTCATCTTTGGCTCTTTCTCCGCGCCCTCCGCGCCTCTTGCGGTGAGCAGTTACCACGGGAAAATCATGGGAGTTGTGGTATGCTAAATTCAGCTCAACCCGCGAGGTGAATTTATGGAACGCATTGCCACCGTGTGCCCCCGAGATTGTTACGATACCTGCTCGCTGCACGTGATGCGCACCCCGGAGGGACGCATCTCCGCCATCAAAGGCGATCCCCATCACCCGGTGACGCGCGGATTTGCCTGCCCCCGTGGCGCACGAGACCATCATCGCCTCACCGCCAACCGCGTGGACGGCTCGTTCTTGCGCCGAGGCGGCACTTGGACACGCGCTGATTGGGAATCCGCGCTGGACACGGTGGCGCAAGCCCTCCGCACGGTGCTGGAGCGTCACGGGCCGGAATCGGTCTTGTACCTAGACTACGCCGGAAACACCGGTTTGCTCACCTCGTACTACCCCCGCCGCTTGTGGTACGCGCTCGGCGCGGCCCAGACCGACCGCGCTTTGTGCAGCAACTCCGGCCACGCGGCCTTGAACCTGCACTACGGCGCGAGTTACGGCGTGCCGCCCGGCGAGTTGGCGGAAATGCAGGCCGTTGTGTTCTGGGGATTCAATGCCGCCGTCAGCTCCCCGCACATCTGGGCCTTGGCCCGCCAAGCCCGCAAACGGCACGGCAGCCCTATCGTGGTGATTGATCCGCGCGAAAGCCGGAGCGCACGGCAAGCCGATCTCTGGATTCAGCCCCGCCCTGGGAGCGATGTCGCCTTGGCCTACGGCGTGATCCGCGCCTTGCTGCGCGGCGGACACGCCGACCGCTCCTTCCTCGCCGCCTGGAGCACCGGATTGGAGCAACTGCAAGCCGTCGCGCAACGCTGGGACCCGGCGCGAGTCCACCGCGTGACCGGCGTGCCGCCGGACGCGCTCGCCAAACTGACCGCGCTCTACCGCACCCATCGCCCCGCCGCCACGATGATCGGCATTGGCGTCCAGAAAAACGACCACGGCGCGGATCAAGCCCGCGCGATCTCCTTCATCCCCACCGTCCTAGGGCAGCATCGCGGATTCTTCTACAGCAACAGCGGAGCTTTTGCCGTCTCCACCGCCGCGCTCACCGGCAGATCGCTCACCGCCCGACCGGAGCGCGTCGTTTCCCAAGTTGCCCTGCCCGACCGCGTCCAGGCCGGGGACTTCAAATTCATCTACATCAGCGGCATGAACCCCGCCCAGACGTTGCCCCATCAACACGCCTTCCGCGCCGGACTTTCGCGCCCCGATGTCTTCGTCGTGGTTCACGAAACCCATTGGACTAAGACCGCGCAATACGCCGACGTGGTGTTGGCCGCGCCCACCTACCTGGAAAAAGATGATCTCGTCCTGCCGTGGACACATCCCTACGTCCGGCACTCCCCGCAAGTGGTCGCCCCCGTCACCGACAGCCGCCGCGAGACGGGAGTCATGGTCGCGCTGGCGCGGCGGCTGGGGCTGACCGAGGCCTGGCTCTACGAAAACCCGTGGCAGGCCGTGGCCGCCTCGCTGGCGGACGCCTTCGGCGACGGCGACTTCGGCGACTTGCTGGCCGGACGGCGGCTGACGCTCAAAAGCAAGCCCCGCGCTTACTACCCCACGCCGTCGGGCAAGATTGAGTTCTACGCCACCGCCGCCCTGGCTCAGGGGCTGAGTCCTCTGCCCCGGCAAGCCCCGCTCCCCGCCGCGCCGGATCGCTTCACCTTGCTGACCAGTGCCTCGGCCAACTACACCAGCACCCAATTCCAGGAAGTCTACGGTCCCATTCCCGCCGAAATCACGCTGAACGAGCAGGATGCGGCGCGGCTCGGCCTTGCCGCCGGAGACCGGGTGACCGTGGCGAACGCTCAGGGAGAGTTCCGAGCCACCGTGCGCCTTTCCGCCACGATGCTCCCCGGCGTGGTGTGGTCGCCCAGGCAATACGAAGGTCAAAATACCGTGATGAGCAGCGTGCCCCAGGAAATCGGGCACGGATCACGGTTCAACAGTGCCACCGTTGAGCTGCGGCGTAGCTCGAACGACGATGCACCGCCGAGTGCATCGCCATCTAATCACCCCTAAAGGAGGTTCAAATGATGAAACATCGTTGGT
>WFQZ01000114.1 GCA_015486785.1 Thermoflexales bacterium | reverse complement strand
GGGACGGGGTGAGCGTGGGACGGGGCGTCAGCAGCGGCACCGGGGATAAGTCCTGTGGCAAGAGCAGGTTTTCTACCTGCGTCCAACCGCGCTGCGCGTGATCCTCGGTGCGCACGTAGACCCAGCCGGGGAACTGCGGATCGCGCCCGATGACTTCCACTTTGGTATCGGGCAGCAAGCTCTCGCTGGGGTCCCACCAGCGACTCGCGCCCAATCGCAGCTCCGCGCCGCCTTCCAGCACCACCGCCACGATGCTTCGCGCGGCTGTGGCCGTCGGGGGAGGCGTGGGCGTGACCGTGGGCGCGGCGGTCGCGGGAGCGGAGGTCTCCGCCGGGCGCGGGGTATTCGTGGCCCGCGGCGTGACCGTGGCCTGCGGCGTGGGCGTAGCGGTGGGAGCGGGCGTTTCCGTGCTCTCCAGGTCGGGCAAGGTGGCCGGGCCGTCTGTGATCCAGCGGTGCGACGCCGGGCAGTACAGCCACACGCCCACCGAGTAGGCCACACGGGTTTTGTGATCCATCCAGCGGGCCAGGACCGCCGTCGGGCGGACTTCGGGGATCAACTGCGTGCCGTCGGGCACCCAGTTCCGATCTCCGAAGAAGTACACATCCGTGCGGGCCGAATCCGCAATCCAGATGGGGCCGTGAATGAGGCTGTTCTTCACCGCGAAGAAAGCGACCCATCGCTCATCAAGCCCTTCCCGCTGCGCGACGGCGTGGGCGTAGTCGCGCAGGATGGTGGTGGCGAAGTAGCGCGGCCCTCGGTAGCGGATCTGATCCCAGCCGCCATTGTACGCCGCCAGAGCGTTGAAAATATCCCCGTGTCCCTGCTGGATGACCGTCGCCAGCGTGCGCGTGCCCCAAAAAAGGTTGGTTTCCGGGTTCAAAAGCTGCTGCTTGGTGGGCCGCCAGGCGAATCCGGCCTCTTTGGGCATCACCTGCATCAATCCCACCGCGCCCACCGGCCCCACGGCCTGCGAATCGCCCCGTGACTCCATCCACACCAGGGAGGCCAGGAAGTCGGGATCAAGCCCCCGCCGCCGCGCTTCCTCTGTGAGGGAATCGCTCCATTTCTGGATGCGGGGACTCCAGTATGAGGAGAGTCCGGGAGGCGTATCCGCAGCATACAGCGGCCAGGCCGGCAGTATGACCATCAGGATCAAGATTCCCAAACTCAGTTTGCGCCATTTGTCCATCGTTTCTTCTCCAGGATGAGATTCTTTCGTAACTGCTCAGCTTGAGGTCAGTAGGTGCAACGCACTTCGGAAGGGCATCGCACCTTGTTCTTTCTATGGGGAATCTCATCATTTCCCCCAAATCAGAGGAAAACTATACGAGGTTTCGGGTGCGTGTCAATGATTTACGCTTGCTCTTCCCCTAACCTGCATTACCATCGGTGAAATCATAACGCTGGAGCGAGGTTGCCTATGACCCAGGAACGTTGTTTTACGCTGACGGTGACGAAGGCCGCCGGCACCCGTGTTGACAAACTCATCGCGGAGACACGCCGCGACCTATCCCGCGCGGCAGCGCAGCGATTGCTGGCCGCCGGTCAAGCGACGGTCAACGGGGCGACGGTGCGAACTTCGTACAAGGTGCGCTCCGGCGACGTGGTGCGGGTGTGCGTCCCGCCGCCGCAGGAGACGCACTTGCGGGCCGAGCCGCTGCCGCTGGAGATTCTCTACGAGGACGCCGACTTGGTGGTGTTGAACAAGGCCGCCGGCATGGTCGTTCACCCCGGCGCGGGGAATCCTGATGGCACGCTGGTCAACGCGCTCTTGGCACACTGCCCGGACTTGGGCGGTATCGGCGGGAAGCTGCGCCCAGGGATCGTCCACCGGCTGGATAAGGACACGTCGGGCGTGCTGGTGGTCGCCAAGAACGACCGCGCCATCCGCAGCCTGCAACAGCAATTCAAGCAACGTACCGTGCAGAAGTTCTACCTCGCCTTGCTGATCGGCGCGTTGCCCCGCCCGGAGGGGCTGATTGACGCGCCCATCGGTCGCCATCGCGTCCATCGCCAGCGGATGGCGGTGAACGCGCGAGGCCGCACGGCGCAGACGCGCTATCAACAACTGCACTTGCTGCGGGACGCTCAGGGGCGAGCGTACAGCCTGGTGCGCGTCCGCCTGCTCACCGGACGCACGCATCAAATTCGGGTTCACTTTGCCTGGCTGGGCCATCCGGTGCTGGGGGATCAAGTCTACGGGCCGGCACGCAGTCCGCTGCCCGTGCCGCGTCAATGTCTGCACGCCCACCAACTGACGTTCACCCACCCGACCGACGGACGGTCGTTGACCTTTACCGCGCCCCTACCGGCTGACTTCCGGGCCGTGCTGGCCGAGTTGGGCTTGCCGCCGGACGAGCTGGCGCGTTGAGTCGGAGGCGAGGCCGTTGGAATCCCACCCCATCATCGTGGAAGACCTGACCAAAAAGTTCGGCGACTTCACCGCCGTGGATCACGTGAGCTTTTACGTCAATCGGGGGGAAGTGTACGGCTGGCTGGGGCCAAACGGCGCGGGCAAGACGACCACCATCCGCATGCTCCTGGGGCTGCTGCGCCCCACCTCAGGGCGGGCGGAAGTCCTGGGCTTCGATCCGGCCACGCAGGCCAAAGCTATGCAGGCGCACGTCGGCTATATGTCGCAGCTCTTCACACTCTACAACGACCTGACCGCCCGCGAAAATATCCGCTTCTACGGCCTGGCGTATGGACTTTCGCGCCGCAAGCTGCGCCGGCGCGAAGCGCAGATCATCGAGATGGCCGATCTCAAGGGGCGGGAGAACGTGCTCACCCGCAACCTCTCCGGCGGCTGGAAGCAGCGGCTGGCCTTAGGATGCGCCATCGTGCATGAGCCGCAAGTCGTCTTCCTCGACGAGCCGACCGCCGGAGTTGACCCGATCAGCCGCCGCGAGTTTTGGGAGCTGATCTACCTGATGGCGCAGCAAGGCGTCACCGTGCTGGTGACGACCCACTACATGGATGAAGCGGAGCTGTGTCAGCGCGTGGGCTTCCTCAGCCACGGGAAATTGGTGGCCTTGGATACTCCGGCGCGGCTCAAGGAAACCCAGATGCGCGGGCACGTGCTGGAAGTCAGCACCCCCGACGCCGACGCGGCGATGCGCACCCTCAAGACGGCGCAGCGGGAGGGACGCTTGCCCTTGCAGGAAGTTGCGCTCTACGGTTCGCAAGTTCACGTGGTGGTGCCGGACGTGGCGGAGCTGAAACCGGCCCTCGCCGCGCTCCTCGCCGCCGATGGCGTGCCGGTGACGGCCATCTCGTGGATCGCGCCGTCGCTGGAAGATGTGTTCATCGCTACGGTCAAACACTCGGAGGGCGTATGAGACGAGTTTTATGGGCTATCTTAGGCGGGATCGCGCTGCTGGGCGCGTTGACGGCCTGTCGGCGGATCGCGGAGATCGGCCAAGAGCAGCGCAAGGCATTGCAAGCCAGCGGCATCATCCAAGCCGAGGAGGTCAACGTCGCCAGCGAGTTCGGCGGGCAGGTGCTGACGATCACCGTTTCCGCCTCCGACACGGTGACGAAAGGGCAACCGCTGGTGCAACTGGATACCACCTTGCTTGATGCCCAAATCCAAGCCGCGCAAGCGATGGTGGCAATGGCCGAGGCGGGATTGGCGCAAGCGCAGGCGGGGGCACGCCCCGGCCAAATCGCCGTGGCCGAAGCGCAGTTGCAGCAAGCCGAAGCGGGCGTGCAGGCCGCGCGGCAATCCCTCAGCGATACCCAATCGCTGGTGGATTGGCCGCAAGAGTTGGATTTGCAAATCGCGGTGACGAAGGCGCAATTGGAAGCCGCGCGGCACAAGGAAGCGCAAGCCATCGCGCTCAAAGACGCGGTGGAGCTGGGCAAAAACCGGTTGGATGAGGCGCGGGCCAAGCTCGGCAACGGCGGACGATACAAGGCCCACGTCTCCGGCGGCGAGGTCGCCGATCTGCTCAACAACATCCCCCCGGAACTCCGCGACATCCTCCCGCCACTGCCCGACATCCCGGATGGCGATTACACCCAGGGCGATTTTGAGGTGGTGATCAAAAACGGGCACTACGATCTCTACAAATGGGTGAATGTTTCCTTTCCGCTGGAAGCGCAACTGCTGCCCAACACCTGGTGGCAAGCGTGGGTCGGCGTGAACGCTGCCACAGCGCAGCGCAAGGGGCTGGAAAAGAAGCTGGCCGATCTTTACGCCCAGCGGGCACAACCGCAGACCTTGCTTTCCCAAGCGCACACGGTGAGCGGCACGCTGGCCCAGATGCAGGCGCAAGCGGAATTGGCCCGCATCCAGGTGCAAGGACTGCGCAACGGCCTCACCGAGCAGGATTTGGCCGTCTTCAAGGCCCAGGTGGCGCAAGCACACGCGGCTTTGGACGCTTTGCAGCAGCAGCGGGAGATGATGACCATCACCGCGCCGCGCGACGGCACCGTGCTGGACCTGGTGATCGCCCGTGGGGAGGTCGCTTCGCCGGGGGCAACGCTGCTCACGCTGGCCGATCTCCGCGATATGTCCCTCACCGTCTACGTGCCGGAAAATCGCATGGGCGACGTGTGGCCGGAGCAGCCGGTCACGGTGACCGTGGACAGTTTCCCCGACCGATCCTTCGGCGGGCACGTGGCATACATCTCGGACGTGGCCGAGTTCACCCCGCGCAACGTCGCCACCCAGGAGGAGCGCGAAAATCTGGTCTTCGCGGTGCGCATCCGCCTGGATAACCAGAGCGGCTTGCTCAAGCCCGGCATGCCCGCCGACGTGACCTTTGCGGAGGCACGATGAACGCGCGGCGGACGCTCCCGCTGGTGTTGAGCGTGCTCCTGCTGTTCGGCGGATGTCGCGCCGTGGCGCAGGAAGCTACGGCGGAGGAGCTGGTCGCTTCGGGCACGATCCGCGCCACCGAGGTACGCATCGCCGGCGAGCTGGGCGGGCGGATCGTGTCCATCCCGCACACCACGGGGCAAGAGGTCGCGGCGGGCGAGGTGCTGGTGACGTTGGACGCCACGCCGTACCTGCTGCAACTCTCCCCGGCGGAAGCGGGCATCGCTACGGCGCAAGCCAAACTGGATCAAGTGCGGGCCGGCCCCCGCCAAGAGGAAATTGACGCCGCGCGGGCCGCGTTACAGTTGGCCGAGGCGCAGCGCGATAGTGCTTGGCAGGCGTGGCAAGACGCGCTGGCGGTGGTGCAGAATCCCCAGGCGATCAACACGCAGATCATTGATGCGCAAACGCAGGTGGATTTAGCCGCCCAAGGGGTGGAGCAGGCCCGCGCACAATTGGAACGGCAGCGGGTGCTTTCCGGCCTGCACGCCGAGGGCAGCGTGGAGCGGCAAGCGGACGAGTTGCAGTTGCAGGCCGCCGAGGAGGCGTTGGCCGCCGCGCAGGCCAATCAGCAGACGGCCCAAGCGTTGCTGACGCACTTGCAGCAGATGAAGGCGCAGCCGTTGGGGTACATCGCCCAAGCACACGCCGCCGAGGGGCAATATCGCGCCGCCGAAGCCGGGGTGACGGTGGCTAAGGCCAAGCTGGCGGACTTGCTCTCGCGCCCCACGCCGGAGGAGGTCGCGGTGGCCGAAGCGGCGGTGCGTCAGGCCGAGGCCGAAGCGGCGGTGCTCAAGGCCAAGATCGCCAAATGCACCATCACCAGCCCCATCTCCGGCACCATCGTGAGCCAAGCGATGCGCCCCGGCGAAATCGCCGCGCCCGCCGCCCCGATCCTCACGCTGGCCGATCTCAGCGTGGTGCATTTGACCGTCTACGTGCCCGAAAACCGCGTCGGGGAAGTCCACCTGGGGCAAGCGGTTTCCGTGACGGTGGACAGTTTCCCCGGACGCAGCTTCGCCGGACGGCTCACGCGCATCAGTGACCGCCCGGAGTTCACGCCGCGCAACGTCGCCACCACCGAGGGCCGCTTGAACACCTTTTACGCGGTGGAAATTCGCGTGCCCAACCCGGCGCGGCTGCTCAAGCCCGGCATGCCCGCCGATGCGCGGTTCGCGGCGACCCGCCGCTGACGTCAGCCGCCGCTGTGCAGGGCGTTGTAGACCATGATGAGCGCGGCCAACCAGTTAGTGACGGCAAACAAGGCTTTCAGGTGGTGCGAGCGGGCTTGCATGGTCAATCGGCTGCCCAGCAAGCCGCCCAGAACGGTGATCACGGCCAGCGGCACGGCATAGAGGGCGTTGAAATCGCCGCGCAGCGCGTGCCCGCTGAACCCCATCAGCGAGGTGGCGGCGATCAGCGTGGAGGCGGTCCCCACGGCGATGCGCATCGGCACGCCGCAGGCCAGCACCATCAACGGCACCAGGAATGAGCCGCCGGACACGCCCACCATCCCGGAGGCGAACCCGGTCAGCAGCGTGATCGGCAGCGCGATCCACAAGTTGATGTGGTATCGCTCGTCGCCCGACTTGAACGAGATGACCCCGAATTTGCCTTCCTGGGCGTGGCCTTGCGGCACCGGCAGGAACATCACCGCCCCGGCGATGCCCAGCATCAGCGCGAAGAACAGCTTGAGCACCAGTCCGCTGAACAAGTGCGAGAAATATCCGCCGCCCAGAGCCGCCAGCGCGGTGGTGCTCCCGATGAAGATCGCCAGAGGCCAGGATACGGTCTTGCGCTTGTGGAAGACGGTCATCGCGGCCACGGAGGCGGTGAAGAGGATGAATTGCCCGGTTGCGGCGGCTTGATACATTGGGATACCGGCCAGGGCCAGGATCACCACGTAGAAATTTCCGCCGCCTTTGCCGGCCATGGTCATCAGCACAGCAACAACGAAGATGGAAATACTTACGAGCGCGTAGGTTAGCATTAGGTCTCCTTACAGAATGAACGGGGAGGCTTTGGACAAGCCTCCCCGTTTGGTGAATGATGCTCAGGCCAAGCGGGCGATCTGCTCGCGCAATTGCTCCGCTTCCAGGCGCAAGGCGGTGACTTTGTCCCGCTCGCGCTGCACGATGGCCGCCGGAGCTTTTTGGGCGAACGGCCCGGCCAATCGCTGCTCGGCGGTGGCGATGCGCTGCTCCACGTTCTGGAGGGCTTTCCGCAAGCGGGCTTGCTCGGCGGCCAGGTCTACCAATCCCGCCAGGGGCAGGTAGACGACGATCTCTTGCTCCACAACCAGCGTCGCCGCTTGGGGCAACGGTTCGTGGGCCGCGACGATCTCCAATTGCGCCTCGTCCAGCCGCGCCAGGAAGGTGAGCAGGGGCCGTTGCTCGGCCAGCCAGGGCTGATGCGCAGCGGCGATGATCGTCGCCGCGATGCGTTTTCCGGCGGCGACGTTGTACTCGGCACGCACGTTGCGGATGCCCCGGATGATCTCCATCAGCAAGGCCATGTGCGCCTCGGCGGCGGGATCGTCACGCTCCGCTTGCGCCAGCGGCCACGGGGCGAGGATCAACGCCGGGCCGTCTTTGGCCTCGGCGGGCAGGGCTTGCCAGATCGCCTCGGTGACGAAGGGCATGAAGGGGTGCAGCAGCCGCAAGGATTGTTCCAGCACCGTCACCAGTACGCTCCGGGGGACGGTCTGATCGGCGTCCGCATCGTGCAGCCGCACTTTGCTGGCCTCAATGTACCAGTCGCAGAATTCGTCCCAGATGAAGTTGCGGATGCTGCGTCCGGCCTCGCCGTACTGCTGATTTTCCATCAGCTTGAAGACGCTCGCGGTGAGCCGGTTCAGGCGGCTGAGAATCCAGCGGTCGGCCAGCGTGAACCGTTCACGGGGCAGCTCAGTCAGCGGGACGAGCGGCTCGGACGAGAGGTTCATCAAGATGAAGCGGGCGGCTTGCCACAGTTTGTTGGCGAAGTTGCGTGCGCCCTCCAGGCGGCGGGAGTCGAGGTTCATATCGTTGCCCGGCGAGGAGGAGGTGGTGAGGGTGTAGCGCAAGGCGTCCGTGCCGTACTCTTCAATGATGTAGAGCGGATCGTATTTCCAAGCATCGGGCATAGACTTGCTGATCTTTTCACCGCGCTCATTGCGCACCAATCCGTGCAGGTAGACGGTGGTGTAGGGCACGCGGCCCATCAAGGCCAGCGAGAGCATCGTTTCGCGGGCGACCCAGAAGAAAAGGATGTCGTAGCCGGTTTCGCGCATGTCGTTGGGGAAATAGCGGCGCAAGTCCGGGGCTTCTTCGTCGGGCCAGCCGAGCGTGGAAAACGGCCACAATCCCGACGAGAACCACGTATCGAGCACGTCCTCATCTTGGCGGATGTTCTGGCTGCCGCACTTGGGGCACGTTTGCGGGTCTTGCAACGAACTCCATTGATGGCCGCATTCGTCACAGTACCATACCGGGATGCGGTGTCCCCACCACAGTTGGCGGCTGATGCACCAATCGTGGTTGTTTTCCATCCAGTGGAAGAAGACTTTTTCAAACCGCTCCGGGATAATGCGCATGTCCCCGTTTTTCACGGCGGCGATGGCTTGTTCGGCCAGCGGCTTGGTGTGGACGAACCATTGCGTGCTGATGCGCGGTTCAATGACCGTATCGCAGCGTTGGCAGTGTCCCACCGTGTGATGGTAGTCTTCAATGCGCACCAGCAGGCCTTCTTTTTCAAAGTCGGCCACAATCGCTTCGCGGCAAGCGTACCGCTCCAGGCCGGCGTAAGGCCCGGCTTGGTCGTTCATCGTGCCCACGTCGGTCATCACGTCGATTTGCGCCAGGTTGTGCCGTTGGCCGATCTCGTAGTCGGTGGGGTCGTGCGCCGGGGTGACTTTCACCGCGCCGGTGCCGAACTCCGGCTCCACCGCTTCGTCGCCCACGATGGGGATGCGCCGCTCAATGGCCGGGAGCATCGCCGTTTGGCCGATCATCGCTTGCCAGCGGGGATCGTCCGGGTGGACGGCGACCCCGGAGTCGCCCAAGATGGTCTCCGGGCGCGTGGTGGCCATTTCAATGAAGTGCGTCGCTCCTTCCGCCCATCGCCCGCTGCCCCACGGATGCCGTGGGCCGTCCCAGTCCTCCGTCAGGATGGGATAGCGGATCACCCAGAGGTGGCTGTCGTGCTCGTGGGGGATGACTTCCAGGTCGGAGATGGCGGATTCGCAGCGCGGGCACCAGTTGACCATGTACGGGCCGCGATAGATCAACCCGCGCTCGTAAAGGGTGTGGAAAGCGGTGCGCACGGCGCGGCTCAATCCCTCGTCCAGCGTGAACCGCTCGCGTTCCCAATCGCAGGAGATGCCCAATTGGCGGTGCTGCTCGGTGATGCGGGCGTGCATCTTCTCTTTCCACTCCCACACCTTGGCGACGAAGGCTTCGCGTCCCAAGTCGTGGCGGGAAAGCCCTTCCTTGCGCAACTCTCGCTCCACCACGTTTTGCGTGGCGATGCCGGCGTGGTCGGAGCCGGGGAGATACAAAGTCTCAAAGCCGCGCATCCGATAGTAGCGGGTCATCAAGTCCTCCAGGGCCGCGGTCATCGCGTGGCCCAGGTGCAAGATGCCGGTGACGTTGGGCGGGGGCATCGTGATGCAGAAGCGCGGGCCGTCGGGGGCGGCGCGGCCCTCGCGGACGGCTGTTTCCGGCTTGAAGTAGCCCTGCTCTTCCCACCAGCGGTACAATCGTTGCTCGTGTTCCTTGGGATTATAGGTTTTGGATAATTCAGTCATGCTGCGACCTCCTCTGAAAAATAGAAACTCCTCTGATTAAGTAACGACAATGCTCGGCGGCACAAAAAGAGTCCCCTCCGTCCAGGGACGGAAGGGACTCCGCGGTACCACCCTGATTCGCCGGAGCATCCGGCGCAACTTTGCCATCCTCGGCCCACAGGCGAAGGATGCTCGCGATAACGGGCGAACCCGTAGTCACTTACTCACAGTTCAGTGCTCAACTCCAGGGCGACGTTCGGTGGGGGAACCTGTGGCAAGCTCTCAGCCACGACTTGCCTCTCTGTCCAGGCACTCCCACTTACTCTTCCCCTTCATCGTCTTTGGGGATGTTAAGTTAAAAAGATTATAGGGAGTTCAAGATGATTGTCAAGAAGGCCGGAGCATTTCAAACACCTGTTTCCCACCCTCAAGAGGAGCAATTACCTCTTTTCGGGAAAAATTTTCGGCAAAACCATTGACGCCGCCCCTCGGTTATGATAAAATACCTCGCGCGTTGTTAAACGCGCTATCTTTGACAATGGAATCATAAATCATCAATGTATCCAGATAGTGAAATACTCTTTCCCCCACGCTGTATTTATCAGCTACGAGACTTGCGCGGCCCCAAATGGCAAGCTCTAGTTGCCCGCATCCTCACCATGCCCCCGAACCACGAAGAGGCTATTGCCTTCGGCTTGATGATGAGCAAGCTGGGCAGTTGCCTGACGTGCGATTTGGACAGTTACCGCGCCTCGTTAGGATGTTGCACTTGCGCCCGGCGCACGATCAGCGGGTTCAAGGGCGATGATCAGTCACTGCTGGAGCTGTATCAGAAAGCTCTTTCCGACGTGCGGACTTACCTCAGCAAAAACAACTTGCCGCTTTCGGTGCGGCTGCTGCTCAACGCCCAACTTCCTCCTATCGATTCAAAATGACCCGCGTCGCTCGCTGGCTGCTGGCACTCGGTCTCGCCGCCAGCCTCTGGTGGCTAAGCTCCGCGCAACGGCGGTTTATGCTCACCGGCGAGGAGCGATTACTCCCCCAACTGCGCGGCGTGGTGCAATGGGCTTTCCGTTGGACGCGCCCGCTCCCCCACACGGCGGATATGGCCTCCGTAGCTCACGTTGACCTGCCTCCGTTCGGGGTGAACACTTTTTTGGAGCAGGAGGTGGAACCGGCGAAGCGTGCCCAAACGCTGCAAATGATCCACGATGCCGGATTCCATTGGATTCGCCAGTCTTTTCCTTGGTACGACATTGAGATCCACGGGAAAGGCGATTTTGAGGATCGCCGCCATGAGCCGTACCGTTCCGCCTGGGAGAAGTACGATAACATCGTGCAACTGGCCCGCCGCTACGACTTGGACATCATCGCCCGCCTGGAAGCTCCACCGGCGTGGAGTCGGCACGACGGCACCGCACGCGGAGCTTTCGGCCCGCCGGATGACTTCGCGGATTACGGCGATTACGTGAGCGCGGTGGTCAGCCGCTATCGTGGGAAAATCCGCTTCTACCAAATCTGGAACGAGCCGAACATCTACCCGGAGTGGGGCAATCAACCGGTTGACCCGGAGGCTTACACCAAGCTGCTCTGCCTGGCATATCGGCGCGTCAAAGCCGCCGACCCGGACGCGGTGGTCATCAGCGGGGCCTTGGCGCCCACCGCCGAGCTGGGCACGTGGAATCAAACGTACAACGGCAACAATTTGATGGACGTGGTCTTCTTGCAACGGATGTACAACGCCGGGGCCGGGGACTGTTTCGATGTGTTGGCAGTCAACGATTACATGCTGTGGTCCGGCCCGGACGATCACCGCATGCGCCCGACCCAAGATCAGGTGAACTTCTCTCGCCCGTTATGGGTGCGGGATGTGATGGTGGCCAACGGCGACGCGCACAAGCCTATCTGGATCAGCGAGATGAACAGCAACGCCGCGCCGGAGGGCGTCCCGGATCGCTTTGGGCGGGTGACGCCGGAGCAGCAAGCCCGTTACGCGCCGCTGGCCTACGAGCGCATCCAGCGCGAATGGCCGTGGGCCGGGGTGACGACCGTGTGGTTCTTCAAGCGGGCCACGGACGCGGAAAAGGCACAGCCGATGTACTACTTCCGCATGGTGGAGCCGGATTTCACCCCCACGCCCCTCTACATCAGCCTGAGCGACTACTTGCACCATCTGACGCCGACTTTGTACAAGGGCACGCACCAAGCGGAAAGCTGGCAGATGCAAACAAGCGGCGATTGGCAGCAGGTCAGCGATCCGCAAACAGCACTGGGATCATACCTGCGCAGCACCACGCCGGGGGATACGTTGACGCTGACGTGGGCCGGCCACAGCCTCACCTTGCGCCCCGGCCCAGGCGAGGGCACGGTGCGCATCTCGGCGGGTACGCGCACCCGCGAAGTAGCCTTGCGCGGCGATCCGATCACGCTGGCCCGCCACCTGAAGGTCACGCCACGGGAAGTCACGCTTACCGTGCTCGCCGGAACTGTCTCCCTCGACGAGTGGCAAGTGAAGTGAAGCTCAAAACACAAATTCCCAGCCTCAAGCTGGGAATTTGTGCGCCACAAGGAGGTAAACTGATGGCAACCGGCCCAACGCCTCTACAAATAAGGGGCTAGCTCCTGTTGTAACTGATGCTCAGCACGTTTTCCAACCATGCGGAAGACCTCTTGCCCGTCCTTAAACAGAACCATCGTGGGGATATTCATCACATTGAATTGGTCGGCCAACTCGTCATTGTCCTCTACATCGGCCTTCACGATGGTCAAACGCTTCTCTTTTTCCGCGAACTTCTCCAACGTCGGCCCCAGCACCCGGCAAGGCGGGCACCACTCGGCCCAAAAATCCACCAATACCGGCTTATCGGCCTGCAACACGACCTCTTCAAAGGTCTCCGGCGTCACAGCAAGCAACTTTCCCATGATTTACTCCTTCAAATTCAAGTGCGGCAATTATCGCATAGGGGAAAAGCGTGTCAAGGAATGAGCGGGATCACTTGGGCAATCCTGCGAGCTACGTATAATGGCTGCGAATTTAACTAGGAGCGAGGGAAAATACGTGCGAACCACAGGATTGTTTGTCACATTTGAAGGCCCCGAAGGAAGCGGCAAGACCACGCAACTGCAACGACTCGGCGCGTGGCTGGCGCAACAACACATCCCATTTGTGCTCACGCGCGAGCCTGGCGGCACGGTCATCGGGGAGGAGATACGGGATTTGCTGCACGATTGCGCCCACACGGAGATGCACGCCCGCACGGAGATTCTGTTGTATTCGGCATCACGGGCGCAATTGGTCGCCGAAGTCATCCGCCCGGCCCTGGAAGCCGGCAAGATCGTCCTGTGCGACCGCTACGTGGACAGCACTTACGCTTACCAAGGCTACGGGCGCGGTCTGCCGTTAGCGGATTTGCAGGCGATTACCCAATTTGCCACCGGCGGCTTGATGCCGAAGCTGACCTTGTACTTGGATGTGCCGGTGGAGGTGGGATTAGCGCGACGTCAGCAGAGCGGGGAGACGCTCACGCGCCTGGATCGCGAAGCGGTCACGTTCCATCGGCGGGTGCGAGAGGGTTACTTGACCCTGGCGCGACAAGCTCCACAACGATGGCGCATCATTGACGCCACCCGCGCGGTGGACGAAATCCAGACCGCCTTGCGGGACGAACTGCGCCCCTGGCTCTAGGGGACGAGCTTGTACCCCACCCCGCGCACCGTGACGATGCGGCGCGGATGCTGTGGGTCATCTTCCAGCTTTTCGCGCAGCCAGCGGATGTGGACGTAGACCACTTGCGGCTCACCGACGTACTCCGCGCCCCACACCCGCGCCAACAACTCATCCACCGAGAGCACGCGCCCGGCTTCCTGCGCCAGCGTCGCCAGAAGATCAAACTCCCGTGGCGCGAGGGACACATTCCGTCCACCGACCGACACTGTGTGTCCGGCCAGGTCCAATTGCAAGTCCCCCACCGTGATCGCCTCCGGCTGCGGCTTGATCTCCCGCTGCTGCGACCGGCGCAGAACGGCCTTGATACGAGCCAGCAACACGGTGATGTCAAACGGCTTGGTGATGTAGTCATCGGCCCCTAGCTCCAACCCCAGCACCTCGTCCAACTCCCGCCGCCGCGCGGTGAGGAAAATGACCGGCACGTGCAATTCCTGACGCCAATGCCGCAGCGCATCCAGGCCATCCATCCCCGGCAAGCCGATATCCAACAGCACCAGGTCCGGCGGATCGCGCCGCGCCGCAGCCAAAGCATCCTCCGCCGTCCCCGCCGTGCTCACGCGGTAGCCGCTGCGCTCAAGATTGAACGCCAGACTGCGCCGCATCAGCGCGTCATCATCCACAATGAAAATGTGTTTTGCCATACGCAACTCCTCCACAACGAAATAAACCACGGAGCATGGATATTGTCAACCCGGCAGGGCACTGTATGATGGTCAATCATTTTCACTCAAGGAGGTATTCATTATGTTACCCAAAATAGCCGTCATCGGAGCCGGGACAATGGGCGAGGCCCTCATCAAGGGACTGCTGAGAGAATCGGTCATCACGCCGCAACATATCATCGCCACCGGGCCGCGTGCCGCACGGCGATCTCAGCTAGAGGAACGATACGACGTCCAAACCACCGGGGATAACTGTGCCGCAGCGGAAGCAGCGGAGATCATCTTCCTGTCCATCAAGCCCCAGGTGATGCAGCATGTGCTCGCCGAGCTACACGGACACATCAGCCCCAACAAGCTGGTCTTCTCCATCGCCGCCGGGGTGAAGCTGGCAACCATCCAACAGGCCCTGGAAGTTCCCAGCCTGGTGCGGGCTATGCCCAATACACCCGCGCAGATCGGCCAGGGGATCACTGTGTGGACGGCCACCGAGGCCGTCACCGACACGCAACGCGCCTACGCGCTAACGATCCTCAAAGCTATGGGGGAAGAAATCTACGTGGCCGAGGAGCACTATCTGGATATGGCCACCGCCCTTTCCGGCACCGGCCCGGCGTACATCTACCTTTTTATGGAAGCGTTAATCGATGCCGGAGTGCATCTGGGATTCTCGCGCCACATCGCGGAAAAGTTGGTGTACCAAACGGTCATCGGCTCGGCACTCTACGCCCGTCAATCGGGACTACACTTGGCCGCGCTGCGCAACCAGGTCACTTCCCCCGGCGGGACGACCGCCGAAGCCCTCTATCACCTGGAAAAAGGGCGTTTCCGCACCGTACTTTCACGGGCCATCTGGGCTGCCTACGTCCGCTCCGCGCAACTGGGGAGCAAGGACAAGGACTCCTGAACGAGAGGCGGCAAAAAACTCAGGCAGAGCGTTTCTGCCTGAGTTTTGACCTCTGATGGACAAAGGGTAATTATTGCAGCGCGTTGATGCGGCGCATTAAGCGCGACTTGATCCGTGCCGCCTTGTTCGCGTGAATCACGTGCTTGCGAGCGGCCTTGTCCAACTGACTGGCCGCACGGGGCATTAACGACCGCGCTTCTTCAGCGTTCCCGGCCTCAATAGCAATGTTCACCATGCGCACGGCACTGCGCATTTGACCTTTCACGTAACGATTGCGCAACCATTTACGATACGAGTTGCGGATTTGCTTCTTCGCCGATTTAGTATTTGCCACGCCTTTCCTCCAAAGTATGAATCAGGACTTTTCAAAAGTTTTTCAGGGGGTGATTTCTCACCGTCGGGGCGAGAGTATACATGATTTCCGAGTTTTGTCCAGCCTCGCTGCTCCCGCGATAGTTTTACCGAATCCTTGCCCCTGGCGAAAGAGGATTTAGTAATTTTTAGGAAATTGCACACTATCTATTAATTTATCTGGTGTATGATAGTGGCAAATGATCATTGGCGGTGGGCGTGATTAAGGAGCGAGCCATGAATATGAATTCAATCATCACCACACAGGTCTCAAGCATTTCTTATTCATACGAGATACTCAAGCGAGTGCTAGATGTAGCACTCAGCATAGTGATGCTCGTGGTACTCCTGCCGGTTATGCTGCTCATCGCCGTTGCCATCTTCATAGACTCCGGCTGGCCGATTCTGTTCATTCAGGAGCGTGTGGGTAAACACGGCAAACTGTTCAAGATGTACAAATTCCGCACGATGTACCCCCAGCCGATAAGCGAAGACCATCGAGCGTTCATGCAAGCCTTTGTCCAGGGGAGAATCGCCGGGGAAAAAGACGGGAAGCACATTTACAAGCCGATTCTGCCAACTCAGGTGACACGGGTGGGACGATTTTTACGCAAGACCAGCCTTGACGAGCTGCCCCAGATCATCAACGTGCTCCAAGGCACGATGAGCCTGGTCGGGCCGCGCCCCAATGTGCCGTGGGAAGTGGAAGTCTACAAACCCTGGCATTACGAGCGGTTAGAAGTGCTGCCCGGCATCACCGGGCTGGCCCAAGTCTACGGGCGTAGCACCATTTCCTTCGATTACATTGCCAAGTATGACATTGAGTATGTTGAAAATCGCAGCCTGGCCCTGGATCTGAAAATCCTCTGGAAGACTATCGCATCCGTGCTCTCCGGTGAGGGCGCGTCATAAGTAAGCCCCCCAATGCTGCACGACACATGCAGCGAACAAAGCCTCGGTGGGAAACGCGCCTCTCCCCCGAGGCTTTGTTTTGTGTCTGAATCAAACATCCCTCCGGCGGCCTGATGTGTGGGCGAGACCAGCGTCACCGTCGTTGTTGCCGTCATCACGCTCACGCTGTTGCTGGCCGTCACCACGGCGGTATAGGTGCCCGTCATTCCGTAGGTGTGCGTGACGACGGCCCCGAAGCCGGAGTCACCATCCCCCAAGGCCCAGCGGTAGATGACGTTGCTGCCCACCGTCACCGTGGCCGTCAACGTGGTCGGCTGACCCAACACCGTCGGCCCGTCGTTGAGCGCGGTCAACCCGGCGATGGGCACATCGGTCACGCTGATCGTGCGGGTGTCGCTCACCACCACCCCCGCATCATTCACCGCGTAGACGACGACCGTCTTCGCACCGGGGACGCTCCAGGCATAAGCTCCTGTGTCGCTCAATCC
>WFQZ01000113.1 GCA_015486785.1 Thermoflexales bacterium | reverse complement strand
TCCGCCGGTCGTGCGGCGGCACAACGGCAACGGCAGCCACGGCAAAAAACACGCCGCCCCCGCGCCTTTGCCCGTCGTGGCTCCGCCCGCGCCGACGCCCGTCCCGCCGGCCCCCGCGCCCCGGCTGGATCACGCCCTGGAGCAATCCTTCGCCCACCAGCAAGCGACCCTGCACGTTCACGAGCAATACTTGCACAACCAATCGGACTACGCGCAACTGTTCTCGCAGTTGATGCAGCAGCAGGGCGCGATCTTCGCCCAGGGCAGCGGCGATCCTCAGCAGGCCCAAGCGGCGGTGCAAGTGATCACGGAGCTTTCGCACAGCATGGCCCGCTTCCACGAAATGCAGACCGCCGCCCTGCGCGTGCATCAGCAATTCCTGGAGCAGCAGGCGGAATACAGCCGCGCCTACGTGCAGCTCTTGCAGCAGCAACCTTTGCCCGCCGCGCCGACGCCCGCTCCCGCGCCCGCGCCGTCGTGGGACGAGGCCCCCGATTGGGACATCGCCGAACCGGCCCCGCCGGTCGTCATCCCGGAGACGGCGGCCCCCGCGCCTGTGGCCGCGCTGACGCCCGCGCCATCCGCCGCCCCCGCCGTGGACTTGAAGAGCGCGTTGCTGGAGATCGTCGCCGACAAGACCGGCTATCCGGCGGAGATGCTTGATCTTGACATGGACATGGAAGCCGACTTGGGCATTGACTCCATCAAGCGCGTGGAAATCATGGGCGCGTTGCAAGAACGGCATCCCGATCTGCCCGAAGTGGCCGCCGACGACCTGGCCGAGCTGCGCACATTGGGCGAGATTCTGAACTACGTCTCCGCCGCCGTGCCGCCTGCCGCCCCTGCGCCGACGCCTGTGCCAACCGCCGCTCCCGCCGTGGACTTGAAAGGCGTGCTGCTGGAGATCGTCGCCGACAAGACCGGTTATCCGGCGGAGATGCTTGATCTTGACATGGACATGGAAGCCGACTTGGGCATTGACTCCATCAAGCGCGTGGAAATCATGGGCGCGTTGCAAGACCGCCATCCCGATCTGCCCGAAGTGGCCGCCGACGACCTGGCCGAGCTGCGCACATTGGGCGAGATTTTGAACTACGTGGCGGCCTCGCCCGCCCCTGCGACCGGCGGAGCCGCAAAAAAAGCCTGAGCGGGGCGCGGCAGCCCCAAGTCCCGCTTCACGCGGTGCGCTTGTTGCCGCTGCCGTTCCCCGATGAACTGCAACTTGATCCGCCTGCCGCGCGGGTGTGCCTGGTGACCGACGACGGCACATCCCTCGCGCCGCAAGTGGCCGCGCGGCTGCGTGATGCCGGTTGGACGGCGGTGCTGGTGCGCTTGCCGTGGCTCGCTGCGCCGGAAGCCGGGGACGATCTCCCGTGGGTGGCCTTGCCCCAAGCGGATGAGGCCGCGCTGCGTGCGCTCCTCTCCACCGTGAGCGAGCGATACGGCGCACCGCAATCGTTCATCTTCGTCTCGCCCCCCGCCGCCGGGACGCTGTTCCCTGCCGCAGGCCGCCAAAGTCTCAAGACCGCCTTCCTGTTCGCCAAGCTGCTCCATCCGCACCTGACCGCGGCCTCGTTCCAACGGCCTCACTTCGTCGCCGTGACGCGCATGGATGGCCGCTTGGGCCTGGGCGGAGATGGCGACGCGATCCAGGGCGGATTTTCCGGCTTGGTGAAGACGCTGGCCCTGGAATGGCCGTCCGTCTTCTGCCGCGCCGTAGACTTGGCCCCGGCTTTGCCCTCGGAGCAAGCCGCCGCCCTGCTGCTGGCCGAGATCGCCGACCCCAACCGGCGGCTCACCGAGGTGGGCTGGAATGCCGAAGGTCGCGTCACGCGCATCGCTCAGGAGGCCGTCCGATGACCGCGCCGCTCAATGACACTTCCCTGTTTGTCGTCAGCGGCGGCGGCAAGGGCATCACCGCCCGTTGCGCCGTCGCTCTGGCGGAGCGGTATCACGGCCATTTTGTGCTGCTGGGACGCTCGCAGTTGCAGCCGGAGCCGGCCTGGGCGCAAGGGGCCACGGACGAAGCCGCGCTCAAGCGGCAAGCGATGGCCGCCTTGCTCGCCGAGGGGCAGAAGCCGCGTCCGGCTGACGTGAATCGCGCCGTGCGCCAAGTGCTTTCCGCGCGGGAAATCCGCCGCACCCTGGCGGACATTTCCGCCGCCGGCGGGCAAGCCGACTACGCGAGCGTGGACGTGCGAGACGCAGAGGCCGTGCGGGACGCGCTCGCGCCCTACCGTGACCGCGTGACCGCGCTGGTTCACGGGGCCGGGCTGCTGGCCGATAAGCTGATCGCCCGCAAGAGCGCGGATGATTTCGAGAAAGTTTACGGCGTCAAGGTGGACGGCTTCCGCCATCTGCTGGACGCGGTGGATGAATCCCGCTTGCAAGCGGTGGTGTTCTTTGCCTCGGTGGCGGGATTTTACGGCAACGTGGGGCAGGCCGATTACGCGCTCGCTAACTCGGTGTTGGATCGCACGGCGCACCTGTTGGCGCACCGCCATCCGCAAGCGCGGGTGGTGGCCGTGGATTGGGGGCCGTGGGATGGCGGCATGGTCACGCCGACGCTCAAGAAGATGCTGGCATCCCGTGGCGTGCCGCTGATCCCGTTGCACGAGGGCACAGCCGCGCTCATCGCCGCGCTGGATGCGCCGCAGACGCCGCCGCAGGTGCTTGCCGGTGCGGAGATGGTCACGCCGCTCGCGCCGCCGGCGGGACAGACCTATCACCTGCACCGCCGACTCACGCTGGCGGCCAATCCCTACTTGCGTGATCACGTCATCGGCGGGCACGCGGTGTTGCCGACCGTGTGCGCGGCCCAGTGGATGATCAACGCCGCCGAGCAACTCGCGCCGGGCTACAAGTTCTTCCGCATTGACGATTACCGCGTGTTCAAGGGCATCGTCTTTGATGAGACGTTGGCGGAACGGTACACCTTGGACTTGACCGTGGACGAATCCTCGGAGGAATCTTGCCGGATGACGGCCCAAGTGCGCAGCGATCTGCCGAACGGCACGCCGCGCTACCATTACGGCGCAAAAGTGACGCTGCTCCGTGCTCTGCCGGATGCGCCGCCGTTCGCCGCGCCTCGCTCCCCTGAGGGGGCGGAGTTCACGCCGCTGGCCGGTGCCTGCCTCTATCCCCACGGTGGGGACTCGTGCCCGCCGACCGACCGACCGCTCCCGCTGTTCCACGGCCCGGCATTCCGAGGCGTGGAGGAGGTGTTGGCCTTTACGCCGCGTGCGCTGAAGCTGCGCTGTCGGCTGCCGGAAGTGCCGCGTGCGGCGCAGGGCCAGGCGGCCATTCAGACCTTCAACCCCTTCATCACCGACGTAACGTTGCAAAGTCTGCTCATCTGGGCGAATTTGACCTACGGCTACGGCGGGTTGCCGTTGCGCATCGCCGGGGCCGAGCAGTATCGCCCGCTGCCCTTTGACCAAGAGCTGTTCGCCGAGATGGCGGTCGTTTCCGCCGCCCCGCAACGGCTGGTGGCCGATGTCACCGTCCACGATGGGCGCGTGGTGCTCACCCGCATCTACGGCGCGGAAATCACCTTGAGCCAACGGCTCAACGAATTGTTCACCCGGCATCACTTGGCAGAGGAGCAAAGCTATGACTGATCCCATCGCCATTGTGGGGCTGGATGTGTACCTCGGCCCGTGGCACGACGTCCCCTCGTTTGCGGACGCGCTGGCCGCCGGGGCGACGTTGCCGCCTGAGTGCTGTGACTCCGACCTTTCGCCCAATGAGCTGGCGTTGCGCGTGGCGGATAATGCGCTCTTTGATGCCGAGGTGCAGAAG
>WFQZ01000112.1 GCA_015486785.1 Thermoflexales bacterium | reverse complement strand
CCACCACAGTCACCGGGCACGGGCCGGCCAACGTCCCCATAATCCTAGCCGACGTAACTTTCGGGGGTGCGATTTTGGGAACCACGGTTATCAATAGCCAGGGAGCATTTAAGTTCGAACTCTCGCAACCATTAGAAGCCCAACATCGCATAGGCATTACGTTGGCAGAACTGGTCGGCACGGGATTAACGCCGGCTGATTTCCATGACAAGAGATTCTACGGCGACGAAGCCTTCACGGTGCCTCAAGAAGGGTTCTTTTTCGATACCTGTTTGATTCAGTGAGCATCTGAACATCTGATAAAAACGGCGATCCGACGGATCGCCGTTTTGCGTCCCTATCCCGCCTCACCGCCCCACCCGTTCCCGCAGCGCGAGCGCTTCCGCATCGTCGGGAGCGAGGGCCAGCGCATCATCCAGAGCCGCGCGGGCTGCCGGAAGATCCCCGGCGAGCAGATAGGCCCACCCCAGCAGCGTATGGGACTCCGCATCGTCGGGGGACAGCCGCACCGCGCCGAGCGCGGCTTTGAGCGGATAGGGCGGCAAGCGCAAGTTGCGCTCCAGGTAGAAGCGAGCCGCCGCCTTCCAGACCGCCGGATCGGCGGGCGCACGCTCCAAAGCCGCATCGATCCAGAGATTCACCTCGGAGTACCGCCCCTGCCCCGCTTTGACCTCGGCCAGAGCCAAGCAAGGGGCCGGGTTCGCCGGATCGAGCCGCTGCGCCCGCAGAAGCGCAATCCGCGCCGCCTCCCAATCCCCTTGACGCAGCGACTCGGTGCCCCACAGCAGCCACCCCAACGGCTCTCCGGGCGCGAGGCGCGTGGCGGCCCGAAATTGCCGTTGCGCGACCTCGCTCAGTCCCAACCGCGCCGCACTCTCGCCGTACCAAGCGTGCGCCGTCGCCGCAGCCGGTTGATCCACAACAGCTTGCGCCAGCACGCAGTAAGCCAAGCCCCATCGTTGCTCACGGAGCAAGGCTTTCCCCTCGGCCAAGGCTTGCGGCGGACGGTGCAAGTCTCGCCAAGCACGCTGCGCCTCCGCATCGTCCGGCGCGACCGCCCGCCAACGAGCCACCGCATCCGCCGCCGCCCCACACTCTCCGCGATGCAAGTGCGCTTGCGTGAGCAGCGAGAGCGCAAGCGCATCGTTGCCCCTCGACGCAAACTGAAGCACCTCATCCCACGCCCCAAGCTGCGCCAGCGTCCGCAGCCGCAGCGGAAGCGTCTCGTCCGCCGTCGCCCCGCGCCGTTGCGCCTCATCCAGCATCGCCAGCACCTGCCGTGGACGCCCCCACTGCCGGTACAGATCGGCCAGCCGCAACGCCGGCGTCGGATCATCGGGCGCAGCTCGCAGCGCGTCGTCATAGCTCCGCTCCGCAGCGGGAAAGTCCCCGCTCGCGCGGTAGGATTCCGCCCGCCGCAGCGCGCCCCACTCAGAAGCATCGGTGACCACGGAGGCGGTCAGCCCCAACAACAAGCCCAGCAAGAGCAGCCACCATCCCCGGCGAAGGCCGCTCATTTCACATCCAACTTTGCCAACAAGGCCGCGTCCGCGCCGGAATCGACGGGCAGCCGAGGGCCGTCCGGTTCATACCACCCCACGCGCAACTCATATTCGCCGGACGGCAAATCCGCGGGCAAAGCCAGCGTGCGCGTCTCGGTGATCACCTCCCCCACCGCCCAACCGCCGGTGGGACGGGTCCAGCCCGCAGGAATCCCGTCATCCTGGGCCACCAAACGCCCATCGGGGGAAAGCAGATGCACGAACACGTGGTACGAGCGGGACATTTCGGCCAGCGACTGCCAAGCCAAAGCCACCGTCACCGCATCACCGGGCGCGGCCTCCGTCGGCGTGATCACGGCCCCGGCCAGGCGGATGCGATCCCCAAACCGCACGTCCAGGGGCGTGAAGGAAGCGGGCACGTCCCAATGACGAACCGGCGCAATCACGCGCAACGGCAGTTCGGCCAGCGGAGGACAACCGGGCAACGTCAGCGTGAGCCGATAATCGCCGCCGGATAGACCGCCCGGCACCGGGATGAGCGGCTGCCCCATCCACCGCTCGCCCGCCTGCCAACGGTCGGTGGGCCACCAGGGAGCCGCCGGCGCACGGCGGAAAACCGCATCGCCCAAGCGCACCGTCACCGTGAGCGGCTTCCCCGGCGAATCCAGAGCCTCCCACACCCAGCGCAGGGAGAGCGTATCCCCCGGCGCGACGACGGCGCGATCCATCTGCACGTGCCACAGGCCCAACGCGCCGCAAGTGCGCAAAGTCGCCGTGGGCGGAACGCCCAACGCCGCCAGGGCGGGAACTGCCGCCGGTCGGGGGAGCGGCACGACGCCCAACGTCAGCTCCGGCGCAAGGGGACTCCCATCCGCGCCCAGCACCGAGGCGGGCTTGAGCGTGTGTCGGTCAAACAGCGAAACCACGATGCGGTAAGTGCCCGGCGGCGTGCCCGGCCATGGGGTGATGATCTGCGGATCAAAGGCGTAATCCCCCGGCTGCCACATCGTCGTCGGAGGCGGCGGCTCGTAGCCGCGCGGACGATCCGCGCCGGCGGGACTCCATCGCCGCCCATCCGCGCCCACGAGCAACGCCACCGCCACATCCTCCGTGGTCGGCGTCGCCCGCGTGCCCCACAACATGCGCACGGTGAGCGAGGAAGGCACCTCGGCAGTGATCACGTCGCTGCCCAGCAAGCTCAACCCGTCGGAAAACGGCTGATCGCGGCGCGTATGCACTTCGGGCAAGCGCGTTCGGGTCACGCGATTGCGCCGGATGGGCGAGGGCACGTGCGGAATGACGAGGAAGTATCCCGCCGTCAGGCCGACCGCCAGGTAAAGCACCGCCCAGGGCGTCCCGCGCGGCGGCGTCACCGTGAGGCGGCGGCGCGGACGGGCGAACATCAGCCCCAGGGCCATCGCCAGCGACAGCAGACTCACCAAGTCAGCCGCACGGCGGGGCGGAGTCTCCCGAAAGGCTACCGTGTACGTGTGTCGTCCCGCCGCGATGGGGAAAGTGAGCAAGCCGGTGCGGGATTCCGGCGTCGTGGGCAGCGGGACGCCGTCCCGCAAGACCACCCAGCCCGGATAGTCCAGTCCCAGCCAGCGGGCGCGGCCATCCTGCGGCGCATCCAGCGTGAAGGTGGTGCGCAGCGGGCGGATTTCACGAGCAAGCACCTCCGCGCCCGGCGGAAGCGAGTCGTCATCAAGCCGGAAGGGCAGCTCGCCCCGCATAAACGCCTCGGCCAGCGCCGTATCGTGAGGCCGCTGCACAACCGTCACCGGGAAGTAGCTCCCCTCCGGGTCCACGCCGATTTGACCTTGCTGCTCAAAGGCATACACATCGTGCAGATCGGGCGTGGGGTCGGCGGGACAAACGCCCTTGGGCGGGTAAGTATCGGGCCACGAAAACAGCACCAGCAGCGTGATCACGCCCAGCTCCACCAGCCGCGCCCCGCGCTTCGGCCAGCCCGCGCTCAGGGACGCACCGCCCAGCAGCGCGATGGGGAGCAACGCCCGCCCCACCAGCCGCCAGGGGAACTGGACGAAGGCCAGCAGGGGCAGCGCGTCCCACAAGGCGACGGAGGTCGCGGTGCTCATCCACAGATAGCCGCCGCTCAATCCGGCGAAGAGGGTCGCCAACGCCCGCTGTTCGCGGTTGCCGTGCCGCACAAGGGCGATCACGCCCCCGGCAGCCAGGGCCAGTTGCACCACGCCGAGGTAAATCCGCATCGGCGGATTGAGGAAATGCGGATCGTAGGGCGCGGGGCGGGTGAGGAGCATCTCGCCCCACGTGAGGAAGTTGTAATGGAAGTCATTGTTGCGCGTGGTGCGGGAAAGATGCAGTTGCACCGTGTGTTGCTCGGTGAGCGCGGGGAACCAAAACCAGGCCGTCACGCCCAAGGCCAAAGCCACCGAGGCGAACGCCCACGGCCAATGCCGCCGCTCGCGGTACAGCCATGCCAGCACCACGACGTAGCCCCCCAGGAAGGGCGCGAAAAGCAGCGAGGTGATGTTGTGGCTCAAGAATAACGCGCTCAGCAGGCCCCACGAGGCCACGAAGGAACGGCGGCCACCGTCCAGGATCAAGCGGCGGAATGTGAACAGCAGCCAGGGCAGCAACGCGAGCGCGAACGACTCCGGGAGATTGCCGCGCCGCAGCGCATCAAGGAGCAGATACGGCCCCAGTCCATAGCCCAGGGCCGCGATCCAAGCCGACCGGGGGCCGAAAAGGTCTCGCGCCAGGAGATACGTCCCCCACAAAGCCGCGCCGAAGCTGAGTGCGTAAAATCCCCCCAGCACCAACGTCGCCGGAACGCCCAGCGCGTAGAGCAAAGCCCCGCTCACATACGGCAGCGGCTCGCGGAAGTTGAAAAATGGGTAGCCGTATCCCAGGGCCAGATTGGGAATCCAGCGCGAAAAGAGCCACCCGTGGCGGAAGGCGTCGCGCAGCGCGGCCAAGCGCAAGTAGTGTAGCGCGTTATCGTGCGTGCAAGGGAGGCTGTGAATCGTCAGCAGGTGCGCCCACACCGGCAGCAAGAGGATCGCCCCGGCCAGCAACGGCGGAAAAGCCTCGGAAAAGCGTCGCCCCTTTCCACGATTTTGCCCCTTCACCTGCACGCACTCCGAAAACCGACTTTAGGGTGTCTGCTGCGCTTCGCGGTACACGTAGAGGATGCGTTGCACCACGGTCACCCAGGTGAAGATCGCCATCAGCCACAGCGTGGGGCGTATCCAGGCCAACATCAGCCCCACCCCCAGGATCACGATCCGTTCCACGCGCGTGAGCAACCCCACCTTGCAGGCGTATCCCACGCCTTCCGCACGGGCGCGGGTGTAGCTCACCATCAGCGAGCCGAGGAGCGTCAGATACACCAAGTAAACGTCCGAGGCCGGGCCGTGAGCCGTCAGCCACACCAGCAAGCCGAAGAGCAACGCCCCTTCGGAGATGCGATCCATCGTTGAATCCAAAAACGCGCCGAAGCGGGTCTTGCTCTCCGACACACGGGCCAAAGCTCCATCCAGCGCGTCAAACGCCGAGGCCAACAGCACCAAGGCCCCGCCGAGCCGCAAATATCCCCCGGCGATGACCGCGCCCACGGCGAAATTCAGCCCCAACCCCACCAACGTTATCGTGTTGGGACGCAATCCCAGCTTTTGGAAGACCCGCGCAATCGGGTACGTGATCACCGAAGCCTGCGCCCTCATCCAATCGGTCAATGTGTCATACGGTCCTAAGTTCACTTTCTCCACCAGATTATCTCCTTTTAACTGAATTCGGCGGTTAAACGATCACCTTTTCAGCTAATGCGCCGCCGATTAGCAAAGCGGAAACCCCAACAGAGCCTCCAACTGCTGCCGCAACTCGCGGAAAGCGTCCGGCTGAAGGAAGTAATGCGCCTCACGCCCAACTCGCTCCGCATACACATAGCCAGCCTGCCGTAACTGGGTCAGGTGCCACGAGATCAACGGCTGGCTCACCCGCAACTCCATCGCCAGTGATTTGACGTTGTTCTCACCTTCCGCCAGCCGGGATAAAATCCGCAACCGGAGCACCGATTGCAACGCCCGCAACGATTTCGCTAATGGCCGCACCTCAGAAACTGGCATCATCTCATCCATAAAGAAAATTTTATACATCTTAGATGCAGCGGCGGATTTGTCAATGTGCGCCGACCAAAAGACGCGCCCTTTCCCAAATGACCGCAAGCCGTTATAATTTGGGCATCTCTTCAAACTGGGGGGCGGGGTATGGGAGCGGAATCTATTGATCGGATGATCATTGCCATCGTCGACGGCGGACAGCTCCGCCGTCTCCTTGCGGCGTTGCAGGAACGAACGTTCTCCGCCACGGTGATCAATGCCACCGGCGGATTCCTGCACGAATCCAAAGTCACGCTCTTGGCAGGCGTGTCCCACCAACGATTGGATGAGTTCTTCGCCGTGGTGCGGGCCAACTGCCCGGCCCGCACACGCTACGTTTCGATGGGCGGCGAGTTTTCCTTGATGCCCAGCTATCCGCTGATGATCGAGGCGCGGGTGGGCGGCGCGACAATCTTCGTCTTGCCGGTGGAGCGGTTTGTGCAACTGTAGAAAGCCAAGGGGGAAACTGATGAAATTGATAGTCGCTATTGTGAAAGACGCAGATGCCATCGAAGTCTCGGAGGCTTTGGTGGAGCAGGACTTCAGAACCACGCGCATCGCCAGCACGGGCGGATTCCTCCGCCGGGGCAACGTCACCTTCCTTATCGGCGTGGAAGAATCCGCCGTGGAAACGGTCTTCCGGCTCATTGAAGACCATTGCCGCCCTCCGGAGCGGCCAGGCGAGCACAAAGCCACCATCTTCGTCCTGCCGGCGGAGGAGTTTGCACAGCTTGGATGAATAAACGACCTTCTCCCTGGTGGCTTCAGAAGACCGGACGACAACTGCAACTCTGGTCTGCCGGGGGCGAGTGGAGTGCCCGGCTGCCCCGCTCTGTGCGGGCTTCCCTGCGCTGGCTGGTGTTTTCGGGCATCTTCGGCAATACGGCCAGCACCATCCTGCTTTCCTACCAGGCGATTTACCTCCTTTCGCTGGGCGCGACGCGCGGCCAAATCGGCTTGCTCAGCTCCCTCAGCAACTTGATGATGCCCCTGGCGATGCTGCCCGGCGCGTGGCTGACGCGGCGAGCGTCCGGCTACAAGCAGATCGTCGTCAGCGCGGCCTTGCTCTCGCGGATCGCCTTGCTGGGCGTCGTGTTCCTCCCCGCGCTCGGCGGCGGAACGTCGCCGGTGATCTGGGGCATCATCT